>CAZRLV010000028.1:0-17857 GCA_964600955.1 uncultured bacterium | reverse complement strand
GTCCAAAACCAAAAGATCAGGTTTGCGGGCCAATGCCCTGGCGATGGACAATCTTTGTTTCTGTCCTGTGGATAACCCTTGTCCACTTTCGGTTAAAAGGATGGAATCCAACTCCTTAACCTGCGAAACCAAGTCCAAAAGTGATGCATCTAAAACCTGCATCAGCCAACCCTCAGTAAGTAAACTGGTCTGGTGATTTCCATATGCAAGATTCTCACGAATCGAGCCTTTAATCAGATAAGGATTAGACGAAACATAGGCGATACGGTCACAATATTGATCCAGGGTCCAGGTCTTTCCGTTGATCAGGTTCTTTCCATCAAGATGGGGATAGAGCTGCAAAATGCAGTCAATTAAAGTACTCTTTCCACAACCTGAAGGCCCTACAATAGCTATACTTTCCCCGCTATCGAGTCGGATCTGCACATTTTTTAGAAGAAATTGATCCTTCTGACCCGGATGTTCAAGACTGGTGATTTTAAGTTCCAGGGATTGGATTGGCATGTCTGGAAATGCTTCTGTGGATTCACTTGTCTGGAAATCCCGAAAATTACAGGCTTCGTTAAAGGAAGACTCCAGGCTTTTCATATTGCTGATGGCGGCGGCGCTCCCTGCCAAGTTCTGGGAAAAGCGGAGCAAAATATAGACAAATACCACTACATTTTCAGTGTACCCACGTGAAATAGACAAAAGCAGAACCAAAATCACAGTGATATAGCCCAAGGTGTGTGGTGAAATATTTGAAGTACAAAAATAGGCAATTGCTTTGAGTGAATAGCGGTAGTATCCAACCAGAGTTTCTTCAATTTTTTCGATTTCGAATTTTTCGATCCTGAGTAATTTCAAATACTTATGGTTTTGTTTAGCCCTTAAAAGATAGGCATTCATGGACTGAATCAAGGCCAAGCGCTTATTTCCAACAATGGTAGAGCGTGTTGCTACAATGCGGGTCAATATTCCTGCTAATACCAAAAGCAAAAGCGCCAGAAAAAATAGTTTAGGACTGTAATACAGGCAGGCTGACGTATATAAAATGGCTGAAAAAGATTGAAAAGCCAGTTGCATCAGAGAAGCCATATAGGCCCCGGCGCGATGAATGGTCTCATTGAGCTGATTATTCAGATGGCTTAATTCGATCGTGTCCAGTTCTGTCAATAACGCGGCTCTAACCCAGTATCCTCGCAGATAGAGGGCAGCTTTCTCACGCATACCCTCATTACAAAAAAGGTTTACGAAACTCAAAAGAGCCCTGCCTATGACCAGCGAAACAATGGTTGATACAAAGCCGAAACTAAGAAGCCGCTCTTTGTTTGGGGCCTCAAGATTAAGGCCGGCCACCAGATCTTGCAAAGAGATTGAAAGCAAAACCTCGACCCCTACCAGCAGCACCGAGGACACAGCCCATACCAGCATCCAGCGTTTGAGATGCGCATTCCAAAACAGATGTCTAAGGATATCTAATTTCAGTGGGCTCCCTTTCAACAAGCAAACCGCGAGCTTTCATTTTGGATAAAAACTCAAAGGTTTCCAAAAAACCAATGCCAACTTCATGCACAATTTCAATCAAAGATTGCTCCCCCTGCAAACGCAGAAGCAGCTTTTCAAGCCCTTTATTCAATCGTCTATCTGTAGTTTTCTCCACAAAAAGATCATAGGCGGACAAACACAAAACACCCTTGTAAGACTGTTGAGGAAGAAAATTGTTTTGGAGTTGAAATAAAATACACTCCACAAAATCCGCTGCCTCGATGATGGCTGGAATATGAATAAGATCCGGAGTGTCGTCACTGGAATGATATTCAGCGAAGGGGTGGCGAACGAGAGACAGGGTGGGGATATTACAATCCGGCCCATTTGAGATTAATTCATCGTTTCCAACCACGGAGCGAAAAGGGTGAAAACTGGCCTCAATCCCTTGCTCAATCGCAGCGTTTTTTGCAGCCAGATCCAAAAGACTATTGCCCTGACGGGTAGTTTGAACCTTTAGCTCTCCCTCTCTTCCAAGAGAATCAGCAAAAACAGCATAGCGAATTTTTGACAGGTCTTTTTCACGTCGCGAAAGATATGCAATAGTTCCTATGGTTTCCGGCAAAAAAAGAAACCTGAGAGTATGGAGTGGACGCAGGTTTTGAGCCTGGAAGCGATCAATAAGCTCTAAGACCATGCACGCACCCGAAATAGAATCGTTGACCTGATAAGGATGGCATAAATCGGCGATGATTAAAATTTCATCTTCAGATTCGCCCGGAATTGTATATTCGCCAACGAGAAGGTTTCCATCGGGAAACTCCGTTTGGATGTCAACACGATATTTCTGATCCCTTGGGAGACTCTGCAATTGCGTACGGGGCAGACAAAACCCCCACTCCTTTGAGTAGTAGCGAAATACCCAGGGAATAGCCTGTTCACGACTGGGATGTGAGTGAAGATGGGGTTCGAGCTCTGCAAAACTCATGGTTTTTTGAATGGGCACGGAATACGAGACCAGATGCAAAGGGTGGTCTTTAAAATCGACGATTTTCTGCCCGGACTCCAAAGATAAACTCGCCTGCTTAACAACAAACTCCTGGGGGATTTTCCAGGTCCAGCATGGAGTTCCTGAAGAATATGACAAAACCTGGAAGCGATGCGAACTTGGCTTGTCCTTGAGAAATTCCCCCAGGATATCCATGGCTTGCGACATCTCTTGCGAGATCAAAGTGCGGTGCAAAGGATAAATTTGATCGAGAAACTTTTGATGGTTCAAGGGCTTTGCTCCCCACGGATTCCCGCATAGCTCTCGAGGAGCCTCTCTTCCTGCCTACGGTCTCTTAAGAGCAAATGATACTGAGCATCACTAATGCGTTGAGAACGATTTGCTAAATTCTGAAGATAGCGAACAAAAATTCTTAGAAAAAGCAGGGCCTTGGAATAGAAGCGTGGTGGACTGGGAACGCGTTCGGAAGCCACAGCAATTTTTTCCACCTCTTTTGCAATTTTATAGGATGAGGTTTTCTGCGATGGCATGCTGTAAACCTCCTCCAGATAAGGACCAAACTTCTTCAAATCAGGGCAAACCTCAAGTTCACCCTTTAGGGCAGAGATCAGATAATTCTCCAACTCCTGATGATTCTTTGGACGCCAGAGCCAATCAAGATAGTCTTTGCGGCGTACCGGATGGTCTACGTGTTCTAGATAGCCATCTCCAAGCATAGCCTCAAGACAGATCGTCGGCACCTTGTGGTGCATGGCATCAATCACCGCCGTACTCATCATACACACCATCACGCTAATTTCGCGGAGAAAGTCAGAAACATCTGCGCCTGTAGACAACTCAACCACCCCAGAATAACGATCGAGAAGATCATCATAGGCCTCCAGGTTTTCATTTGGATGGGGACGAAGAAGCACTTTGCGGCCCGCCTGCTTTTGGCGATCTAACATTTCAAACATTAAACGAGCGGTGGCATAAATACACCAGAACCCCCCCTCCATCTCCCTTCCTTCCACATAAATTCCCCCATGTTCTTTGCGCTCGTTATCAATCATGGTTAAAATACTACGCCCATCGAAAGGACTGATGCGTGAAAAATTGGCCAGAAATCCTATGGGTTTGCCTTCGCGCTCCAAATCTGTTTTTAAGAGGCGGGTATCGTAGCGTGGGCTACCTACTGTTTTGACCTGTCGATCCAGAAAAATATTCTCCTCGACCAACCATTGTCCTTGCTTTTTGCCCCAGCTGAAATAAGTTGTCACCAAATCAACAAAAGTCTTGTCCCGTCTACCATCAATGAGTCTTCGATCACCTTGAACGTCAGCTAGAAAAAGAGCCTTAAAGTCGATAGCACCCTCTGTGGGCATCACTAAAATCTGGCACTCTTTGACCCATTTTTGCAGATTTTTCAAACCGCACATACTGGAATGACTATTAATAAAAACATGGGGCTTGAAGGAAGCCATTGTGAAACGAGCTGTTAAGCGACTGCAAAGTTCGACCTCAAAGCCGAGCCTTTCCAACTCATATTTCAAAAAGCAGGCCGGAGCAAGGTCGCGACGCTTTAGATCTACGTGAATCAGGACGCGTTTTTTTTCCAAAGGGCCATCAACTCCTAGTGATCACCAGGCTTATTGCTTAAGCCTTCTCCAATGCCTTTACGAGCATAGACTTCCATGGAGTTTTTCCAAAAAGCGTGCTTGATTCCAGCTCCAAATAAATTTGCCAAAAACTTAAAATGATCTGAAACCGGCCTGGCGTACGGCGTCCCCCAATAGGGAAAATGAACCTTCAAGACTTCAAATCCAATATGGCTTAGAGCATTACTGAGAGTCTTCTGAGAGGGGATAAGGAAATTTGGGGTCTGGTCAATAAAGGGTAAAGTCTGATGCAAACGATAATAAATTGATCCGGCATTGGGGGTTGCCAGGAAAACGAGATAACCACCTGAACGCAAAGCGCGAAATGCATTCTTTATATAATGAAATGGCGTGTCAATATGCTGAATCGTCCCACGAAAAATAATACAGTCAAAAAAATCTGTCGAATTTAGCAAATCTCTATCGAAACTGATGCCAGCTTCTTCAGCCTGAGACCGGGCAAGCTCTGAGATTTCCATTCCAAACTTCTCGCCAACCCAGTCCATACTCAGTAAAAACTCGCCTGTCGAGCATCCAACATCCAAAACTTTACCTGATTTTACAAGTTCCAAAATCCGGGCTTGCTCCGCTGCGAACATTCTCTGGCGCTTGGGATCGTTTCCCTGACGCTTTTGAAAGTAATTAGCATCGTAATGACTATGATAAGACTCTTTCATAAGCATGATTAAAAGCTGGAGCCCACCGCAGGAAACTCTCCAGACCAGTCTGTGATCAGGAGGGGATAATCAGCGGTCTGAACCAGAGCGCCCAAAGCATCGATCCTGTCGATTACAGTGCCCGGACTTTGAGTGAAAATAAGAGATCTATCAAAAACCTGTGATTTCCAGATCCGTATAGTTTGCGAATCATAGGAACTAAAGGCCCCCGGATAGGGCCGTGTCTGCGCCCGGATAAAATCATAAATTTCTTGTGCCGGGTTGTTCCAATTGATCAACCCATCTTCAGGCCTACGCTGAGGAAAATAACCTGGTTGAGCCGTAGAATCCTGATCCTGAAGCTTTAATTGACCTGCCTTAATCTCAGGCCAAAGCCGCGCAAGAGTGCGACTGAAAACAATTTGACTCTTCCATTGCAAGGTTGCTGCCGTATCTTGCGAGGTAATATCAAAGTCCTCCTGATGTAAAATCTTGCCATGATCTGCCTCAGGATCGTAGCGAAAAATATGCGCATAATAACGTTGAGCCCCTTTAAGAATTGACCAGACTTGCGGGGACCTTCCTCTTCCACCAGGCAAGGGGTAGCAGCTTCCATGCATCCCAAACACTCCAAGGCGACTCAAATTCAGAAACCACGCTGGCAGAAGTCTCTGCCAACCAACACAAAAAACAATATCAAACTGCTCTTTACCAAGCTCCCTTTCTTCCCGTTCCCCCCATTTGTAGCGACGTGACACATAGGTATCAATACCTCTATCCTTTGCAAAATCAATCAAATCGCAATAGCCGGATACAGTAGTTCCTGCTCTCTCAGGAGCTAGTGTGATTAGTTTGTCAACAGGGATCTCATCTTCGAGCAACCCACGTAAAAAACGCAGGGTATTAAAGCGGCAACCTACGACTCCTACTCGCATGCTCACAAATCCTCGGTCTGCATCCAGGTCTTGACTTGCGATTCAAACTCGGCCTGCCCCCAGCGCCCATCCACACTCACACGAGGCATTCCAAAAGGGCTCTGATGCCATGCAGCGCCGCAAAGTCCAGGCAGGGTCGTTATCGAAGACTGATAACCCGCATTTTTAGCGGCTTCATGCTCTCTCTGCCCTGCCGCATTGGAGCCCCCATAGGGATAGGCCAAATCTGCCACCTCATGACCCAGGCGCTCCTCGAGAATTCTCTTGCTTTCAAAAAGTTCAAATTCCAGACTCTGTTCGTCCACGGAGGCCAGTAGTGGGTGGTTCATAGTATGCGACCCAAAAGTAATGATGTCCTGACGGTCCATTTCAGCGATTTCATCCCAGCTGAGAAAGGCCTCAGGGCGCATCCTCATTTTCCGGCCCGACGATATCATAATCTGCTGGAGCAGGCCAAGCTGCTCAGCTTTCGTGCGATGTACGAACATCCTGGCTAGACTTTGGTAAGTCTCCTGACGCAGCCGAGGGTTAGTTGTCGCTAGTCTATAATGATTATCCTCGTAGTCAAAACAAATCTCGGGAATCGAATGGATGAGATCCACAATATCAAGGCGCCACAGCCAGGGTTCTGTCGTTAACCAACGTACACAGAGATAAATGATAAGAGGGCAAGCGTTCTCCATAGCAATGGGAAACGCATAAGAGTAGTTGTCTTTATGGCCATCATCAAAGCTTAAAACCACAGATGGGTGGTTCATGGCCATTTCTCCGCGAAGCCCCATAAGGGCTGTCTCTAGACTTATGCAATTGAAGTTTCGCTTCAAAAAAGCGATCTGATTCTGAAAGTCCTCGGATGCAACAAAAAGTTTGCGATCCACTCTCTCGTGAACTTGCGAAAAAGGGGCCACATGATGATAAAGAAGAATAAGAATAGGGCTCATTGACTATCCAGAAACTTCTTCACTTGGTTTACAATCCTTCCTGCTCCCTGACCATCCACAATTTTCATCGCTTTTTCACGCATGCTCCCCAGCCTCTTTGGATTTTTAATTAGCGCATCCATTGTGCAGGCAAGGGCTCCATCTTGAACCTCCTGATAATCCCCGCCTTCCATTCCCACCCCAAGGGCAGCCAATTCGCGAGCACGCAAGCTATGAAACTCGCTGTGTCCAAGATTCATACAAGGAATTCCCAGACAAAGTCCTTCATAGGCACTAATTCCAGAGCCGAAAATCCCCAGTTCACAGTCCTCCATAGCCACGGCCATGGAAGGGGGAGATTTTAGCACCTCGACCTTCGAGTTTAAAGTCTTGATTAAGGGCTCTAATTCTGTCTCATAAGCAAAATAAGGCCCCAGAATTATGCGAATCAACTGGCCGGTCTGAAGGCCCTGCAGACCTCGCAAAGCCGCAGCCGTCATATTAAAATGATCCACCCCACCCATACTAATCACAATACTTCCCGGTATTTTCTGGATACTCCCCTGTCTGACTCTCTTGCTGGATTCCTGAAACTCCTGCCCTAATACGCAATATTCGGGTCCCGCAAAAACTTGAGTATTGGATTTTTCTACGAGACCCTCCATATCATCAAAACAGGTGTCGCGAAAGGAAAGATCCGCCAGATACTTTGGTTCTCCCCGAGGCGCGAGACAAACCACCGGAGCCACCTTTTGCAAAACTCTGATTTTCTCTTTGGCCAGATAGTTAATATCCACCAAAATGACCTCCGCTTGTTTTAGCTCAGACTCCCATGCAGGCCCGTTGGAATCGATAACCTCCATTTCCGTATTTCTTAAGAGAGACAAAGTCTCATCTTTACGCTCTACGAGTGCTCCACAAGAAACCCCATAACGGTGTACCGCCTCCCTCGCGAGGTTGATACAGCGTTTGGCATGTCCCACCCCCTGGGTGTGAATCTTGGATTGAGATTGCTTCTCTGAACCAACGGCAAAATGAAACAGCCACATGGGCTCATTCTACCTGAGTGACTTCAGCAGCGGTATCAGCCTCTACATCACAGCGTAAAACCTTACCCAGTAAAATATTTTCATGTATTGGGGCCAGGCCGATACCTGGGCGCTTGGGAATCAGGTGCCTCGTTTCTATTTTTGTTCCAGCCTTGAGGTTGTCCTGCCAATAAAGGCTTCTTCTGGCTTTTTCACGGCGTTCTCTTTCTGAAGAAATCACTCCCGTTTCCAGACGTTCCCTCCCCATGGCGTTCTCTGTCATACGAATATTGGAAACCAAAGAACCCAACATTTCCGGAGTCAGGGAAAAATGATGGTCATAGCCCGGAAGATTGCGATCTATGGTGAAATGCTTCTCTATGATTCTCGCCCCCAGAGCTACGGCCACAGAAGGCAATACCTCGTAGTCCAGGGAATGATCTGAAAAACCACTAACACAAGAAAAAAGCCGGTTGATCATAGGTATATTTACCAGATTTAAATCCGCCGGATCTGTGGGATAAGCCGCCACACAGTGCAAAATTGCCAGAGGAATATCTTGCGTCTCACGGACCCATTCATAAGCGCGCTGAATTTCACTCACATCTGCGTAGCCTGTAGACATCAACATGGGCTTTCCCTTAGAGGCCACATATGTGAGTAAAGGACGATTGGTCAGATCACTCGAGGCAATCTTGAAAGCACCCACCCCCAGATCATGCAGTAAATCCACACTTTTCTGATCAAACGGACTGGATAAAAATTCCACATTTACTGAAGTCGCAAAATCTTTCAAAGCAGCATGAGCCTTTGCATCTAGCTCATATTTTCTGCGTTCCTCATAATCAAAAAATCGTGAACTGAGAAAATCCTGGGTGTGAAAAGTCTGAAACTTCACAGCATCTGCACCGGCATTTGCCGCAGCCTCTATATGCCTTTTTCCAAGATCCACGCTACCGTTATGATTCATCCCGATTTCGGCAATAATATAAGCGGGATGGTTTTGTCCTATACTTCGTTCAGAAATTTTAAATTCTTTCATTTTCAATCCTTTCATAAGCTGCAATGATCGACGCCATGGACCATTGAGCCGGGTGACAGGTGCCAAGGCGCGAGACGACCCGCGAGAAATCCTCAAAGTCACTTACTGTATCCACGCATAGGTCCAGGTCTGAAGCCTCCTTTTCCGGGTCAATTACCTTCAAAGGCGCCCAATGGAAACTTTCTGGAAAATTGAAGATATAAGTGGTCACATGCTCTCGGTCTTCAGGCTCTATAGCCAGGCGGTTCAATCTCTCAAGAGTTGGGAATGTCATAAACTCAGGAGCCGCGCCCACTGGCAACCCTGTAAAACGGGCTTTCCCGGTTAGAAAGTCAAAACTATGCTCCTTCATCTGTTGTATTCCCTGATTTACAAACTCAGGATCAAGCCATGGAGAGTCTCCATTGACTCTTACGATCAAATCAGCTTGATGCTCGGACGCGGCTTGATAAAAGCGACCCAGCACATCCTCAAGCTCTCCACGAAATAATCCCAGTTTCTCATGCACGGCAAATTCGGCTAAATGGTCGTCTAGCTCACGATCTGTCGTAATGAGTACGATACCGTCCAAAAGCGAAACCGATCTCAGCCTCTCGATCAAGTACCATAACATGGGCTTTCCACAGACATCTTTCAAGCCTTTTCCCGGCAATCTACGGGAGTCAAGCCTCGCCGGCAGAAGAGCCAGTGTCTTTTGTTTTTTGGGTAACTCCAAAGGGCTTGCCTTGTTGATCTTAGTTTCGCCTAGTTTTTACGGATTTTATCCAGAATCCTGGATTTCAAATGCTCGGGATCAAGATGCTGATGTACTGTTGCCAAATACAGATTCTGAATCTTCTTCAATCCCTCAAGGTAAATGGATTCAATGCGTTCATAGCGCTTTTCAAGCACAGGATCCGTAATTCCTGAAATGCTTTTCTGGGCCGCATACAAAGCATGAAAATGACTCTGCTCAAAAGCCACGGCTTCGGTAATACGTGTGGCAAGTTCTTCAACGGGAGCCTCCCTAACCTCTACTTCAGGAACAGTACGCGTTGGATCCAGGCTACGAAAAAGGTAAAACACGGAATCCAGAGGTTTTTTCCCTACCTTGCCTTTCTGACCAAATACTCCCTCCACATCAAGACGTATGCGAATTTGTTCCTGAAGAAACCGGATCATTTCCTCATTCAGATCAATATAGCCATCGTTTGCATACTGGACAAAGCGAACATAGGCATCAATGGGAGCCGGGACATGTCCCAGCAAAAAAGGAAAAGAACTTAGATTATGATAAAGCAGATTCAATCGCTTGGGTAAACTGGCAATCTGACCATCACTAAAAAAGAGAACCCAGTCGTCAGAAATATACTGTGCCCCAGCTCTTAAAAACGTAAGCAAGGTACTTGTCTTGCCAACATGCCTCCAGGCAGGAAGCATAATAACCTTACCATCCATCTCGAAGGCCGAAGCATGACAAAAAACAGCCCCCTTTAGAAGCAGCTTGGAGCTGATCAGATACTCAATAATAATGGCGATAAAATGTAGGTTAAAATCGCTATCGCACTCCACCTGCGTAACGGTCTTGGAAAAGTCTTCAAGATGGATCCGACAGATTCGTGAATTTTTGTCAAATAGGAAGGCCCCCTGAGCATCGAAACCGACAGGGGCCTTAAGTGCAGTAAAACTCGCCGCCCCATGATCCGAGTCTCTAAAACTCACCTCAACATCAACCTGAGTGGAGGAACTACCCCCTCGATCCATGAGTTGGTAATATTCCGCATTTAAGAAGTTTTCCAGAACAGTGGGAACATTGTGGAGCCGGATACGCACCAGATCGTAAACATTCAGTTCCATAATTAGGCCTTCAATTTCTCAAGGATTCTGGTTCGAACATCCTCGGAACTCCCCTGGTCTGGCACCTGTACGCAATACAGTGGCTTGATTTTTGAAAAAGACTCCCTGATCAAAATTGGCAATCTTTGGCTTTGCTTCTCAAAATAAGGGTTTTTCTGGCCGGTAGAAGCTTTATGAACCGAGTAGGCAAGGTGGAAAAAGCCCTGCTCAAAATTAATGATCTCTTCGACACGATTACATAAAGTTTCCCTGCTGAGGTCATGAATCTCCACAGCTCTTTCTTGATTAAAGCCCCTTTCCAAGAAAAAAACCTGATCAATTCCTTCATTTTCAAGACGGGTCTTCACATCCAATGCGCCGGGCTCAAGGCGCATTCTCGACTTTTCCTTAAGTTCATCAATGGCGACAGCACTAAGATCATAGCGTCCATCCATAGCTTCGACAGCAAAATTTACAAGGGCGCGTTGATCCGCATTCATGCGTTGTTTAAGTACCGGATGATACTGGAAATTATAGTAAAGTAGATTCAGTCTTTTGGGTAAGGATTTAATGCCTCCAGAGCGGGTCACCAAAGTCCAGTCATCCCCGATATAATCAGCCCCGGACAATAGAAAAGCCAGGAGGATATTTGTTTTGCCCGTGTTTCTACCTGCGGGACAGAGAATCACCTGTCCATTGATAGCAAAGCTACAGGCATGACAAAAATACGCATCATGACGAAGAAAAGCCAGATGCAACAGGGCCTCTAAAATAATCGCGAAAAAATTAATATTAAACTGCGGATGAACCTGAACCCTGCAACCCGGAGAACCAAGTTGGGCCAGATCAACTCTCAGAATTCGATTTTGCTGATCAAAGATCAGAACGCCTCGATCATCATAGGTGACTGGGGGGCGAACACGATAACAACTTTCGGGAAGAGTCGCCTCCTCAAAATCAATTTCGTAGTCGGCGGCCTGCGTCTCATCAGTATGAAGCCAGGGGGCATACTCCGCTACGACAAACCTTGAAATAGGACTTTCTTTCTCAGAACAACGAAAACTTACATTCTCAAAGATCTTGACTAGCATCCTGAAGCACCCTCTCCGACATTCCCTTAATATTCCAATTCATAGGATTTGTCAACAAGGCAAAGGGGGCCTTGGGAGCTAAAAACGGGCATCTGGGACCCGCATTCTGCAGCGACAAGAGAGGAAGCATGGCATAGAAGGAATACTCAGGAAATTCCTGAAGATAGTCATGAAATCCATCTAGAATTTCCCAGCCCTTCTCTGAGGACAAGGGTTGCAAAGCCATTTCACTCCCATGCTTTAGAACATAAAAACCTGCGGCACGACAAACAAGCTCAGTTTCTGATTGCTCCAAGGGTAATTGATGTTTTGCATAAACATAATCACCTTGTCGGGCCTCATCCTCAAGGTCCAGACTCTGGCTACTATGAGAATCCAGACGCACACGCTCAGGAAACCCAAAAAACCCCTCATGGTTCAGCAAAAGAAAATTGTCTGTTACCAATTTATATCCATGGTTCTTAACCAATGACATCGCCAGCGTGGATTTCCCCATACCGTTTAAACCGCAAAAGGCCAGCCCCTTCCCGTCCTTTGAAACCGCTGCGGCATGCACAACCTGCATGCCGCGCTCTTGCTTTAGAAGCCAAAAAATTGGGAAATGGCAACACCAGCGCATACTTCTCTGAAAGTTTTTTAGCCTACTTTCGAGAGATAATTCTTTGTTTAAATCAAAATGAAAGCCACGAACCTTAAAGTTACGCCCATCGGTTTGCACAAGAATCTCAAACCCGAATTCATTGCTCCAGTACAAGCTGTTTTCACTCACCCGTACATCTCTAGAAACGGGTTCAAGAGCTTTGGCTTCCTTACGAATCTGGTTCCCCGCCTGCTGGGAATACTCAACCTCAACTCTGGGGTTTTGCACAGGAATATCGCTTAAAAAAGGCTGGTAATTGCTCTCTATGAATCCCAAAAAGTCTGTCAGAGGTGAGTGCACCTTTAGGGACACGGAATGCACCGAAAAGCTTTTTTCCCCCATCATGAAGTAAAGCTATCCCCCGCAGTCACAGTTGCCAGAAGGTTTTCCACTACCATTAGGTCGATGGGATCATCGATCTCAAAATTGTAAATTTTCTCAATTTCAAGAGTTTTGCGACGCTCCCCAACCCATTGCCCTCGTAGTATATGGTCTTTTTTGTGGATATAGATATTGCCGTCGTCATAGAACCAGCCCTCCAAAGCTTGACGAGGAAGGTTATTAAATTTCCCCCATTCATAGCAGTGCTGCCAGGAACCCGTCGCAAGACTATCGATAGGCTCCGCCTCGAAGGCCCGAATACAGTCGTCAATCAGCCGGTTGTGACGAACGGGTGAGGTCGGCTGGAGTAAAACCAGGGCATCGCAATTCACTCTACCTAAGAGGTCCTGTAAAACCTGAAGTGTAGTGGCACTATCTGATGCCAACTCACCGGGTCGGTCTAAAACTTTTGCGCCATAGCCTCTAGCCAACTCGGCAATCTCAGGGTCTTCAGTAGAAATCAGAAAATCAGATAATAAATTGGATTCCTGTGCCGCCCGAATAGACCAGTGAATCAGGGGATAACCACAGATTTCAACCAGATTTTTACGCGAAATTCCCTTGCTTCCCCCTCGGGCCGGTATGACGCCAAGAAAGTTCATGGCCGGTTCACATTCTGGCATATAATTCAGCAATCTTTTCGCGAGTTAAGATGTCTTTCCAGTTGGGTCCTAGCGCACTCGTCAAGGGGCGCTCCATTCTACGCGTCATTTGGATCATACTCTCAAGAGCCGACGTGGAAATGCCCTGAGTCACGTTGCGGGGTAGTTCAATCTCATTCAAACGCATCATTTCCCTGAATTCTGGAACATAGTCGGGATAAAACTCATCCAATTGGTCGAAAGCGATGCAATTTGCGATGCCATGATGAAATCCCAGCTCCAGGCTGAGGCCATAAGAGAGAGCGTGGCATACACCCACTTCTGAGTTGGCCACAGATGCGCCGCCAAGATAAGAAGCCACCATCAGGTCTTCATCCGTCGCCCCTCGTTTTAGGAAAAAACTTCGTGACAAATCCAGAGCTGTTTGAGCATAAGGGCGCCCAAAAGCATTGATAAAAGAGCCCTCAATGGACTCTACCGAATGAATATAGCAGTCCATTCCCGTAAAAAAGCGCTGGTCATTGGGGACGGTTTGAATCAAGCAAGGATCTAAGAGAATGCAATCAAACATACTGAAATCACTGTTGATCCCATATTTTTTATCCTTGGCCGTCAGAACCGCCGTACGACTTGCCTCCGCCCCGGTACCCGAAAGCGTGGGGATTCCAACTTTAGGCACTGCGGGTTTAGGCACAAGGTCCCAGCCCTGATAGAGAGTGCTGCTCCCCTCATTCGTGAGGACAACTGAAACCGCCTTGGCCACATCCAATGTCGAGCCTCCACCAAAACCGACGATCGCCCCGGGAGTTCTGCCACCCCCCTCTTCCAAAATTTTACTTCTCAGGCCATCAACCTGATCCGTAGTGGGCTCTTTCACCGTCGATAGAAACTCAACCCGATCCTTTCCCCTAACCGGAATCTTGGCGCTCAAACCGGTTGATTTGTGCACATCATCCACGATAAAAACAACGGGTTCAGCACCTGCAATCATCTCAATAAGTTCAGGCAGACGCTTAAAGCTCCCTTCTCCAAATGCGACCCTCGGAACCTGTTTAAAAAACAATCGGCTACTCATTTTTCATGTCCTTAATTGCCGTAGAGCACGGATTGTGCTCTCAGTCATGTAATCAAAATCCTCATCACTCATCCATAGATGAAAGGGGAAGGAAATCATATTGTCGAAGAAAGAATCGGTATGGGGGCAATCCGCTTGCGAGAAACCCATCTTGGCAAAGAGAGGATAGCGATACAGGGGATAATACTGGACGATACATTTGATCCTAAATTCCTGCCCCATTAAAGCAATGAGATCATGATTTGTCCGCGAATTACCCGGAGAGTCATAGCGGGCACTCAGGAGATGATAGACATGCTTGAAATCGTCTCCAACGGCTTGAAAGCTAAGTTCAGGAAACTCTTTGAGAGAAGAAATAAAATGCTTAGCGCGCTGAATACGACGATCATTTTGCGAGTCAAGAGTTTTTAAAACCTCTGACCCGAGAGCACACTGGGTTTCTGAAATACAAAAATTATAGGGCCAAACACCCTCTAGATCTATGTCAACATTGGACATTGCGGGGCGCCAGTATGATTCTCGAAGCCCCTCAAACGGCCGGCAGCCGTTATGACGCAATCCGGGAACCAGGCTAGCATGTTCATCAGATTTTACCGTCAGCACCCCTCCCTCCCCCAGGGTCGTCAGACTTTTTTGTCCATGAAAACTAAAGGTTCCAAAATCTCCCAGGGTTCCAGCCTTGGCATCTTTATATTCAGCCCCTATGGCTTGCGCACAATCCTCCACCACATACGAGCCATGAATCCGGGCCAATTCGAGGATGGGATCCATGTCGACCATCAATCCGTAAAGATGGACGGGGACAATAACTTTGGTACGTGAATTAATTAGTTTCTCCACAGACTCCTTACTCAGTACCCGCGTGTCAGGATCAATATCCCCCCAGCGAAGCGTAGCCCCGGTTCGAGCGAAGGGAATTGCGCTGGCGCAGAAGGTGTGGGCAGGAATGATGACTTCATCACCTGGCCCTAAGCCTGAGAGAAGGGCCGAGAGATCCAATGCATTGGTGCAATTGGCGACGCCAAAACAATGCTTTGACCCACTATAGGCTGCAAAGTCCTTTTGAAACTTTGACAGATAGCCGCCTTGAGTCAAAGGATCTGCCCCTTTCATCGCCCCTACAACCGCATCAATTTCAGCCTGGCTATACTCCACCGACCGACCGCTCCAGTCCAAAACAAATTCTTGACTCACAATCTCTCTCCTAAGCGATCAACTCGCACTCCACTTTAGTTTTTTACGCTGGGGACCTTCAATTTCAAGCAGTTCTGCAGGCTTATAGGTCAGAGCCTTACTGACGGAATCCAAATCACGGCAAAGGCGGCGCATTCCATCCGGCTCAAGTGAGGCGGCATGATCCGTTCCTTTCCACGTGCGGTCCAGAGTGAAATGGCGCTCTACATATCCTACACCTAACACAAGGGCACCGATGTCAATTGAAATCCCAAGATGGTGACCTGAAAAGCCTATCGATTTAATCCGCGAACCGTAAGCTTCGCGCAAGCGCGTGATTTCTAAAAGACAAACATCTTCATCGGGTACCGGGTAGCCTGAGGTGCAGGCATATAAAATCAGATCCTTGGACCTGGATTTTGACTCGAATAAACTCACTATTTTTTCCTCTTCCAAATGGGTGGTCATTCCCAGGGAAACATGGATCTCACCGCCGTATTCATCACAGAGGTATCCCAACATTTCAAGATTGGTATTGCAGGCCGATGGGATTTTTAAAAGTCGCGGGTTTAGGGATGTCATTTCTCTGGCAGAAGTCATGTCCCATACCGAGGTACTGTAGTCGATTTTCCAGGCTTCTGCCTCCTCTTTTAACCTACGATTCTGATCGAGGTCAAATTCTAAAAACTCACGATGTGCCCCGTAGGTGTCTCCATAGGAGTTGGCTGGATTAGGGTGGGGCGCCGAGTAGTCCTCAGGGCTAAGGAGCTCTCTGGGAGAGCGTTTTTGAAACTTGACAACATCGACCTTGCAAAACTGAGCCGCGACGCGAATCATATCGAGAGCGGTCTCCATATCGCCTTTGTGATTACACCCAATCTCACAGATAACTACAGGTTTGGAATACTTCATTTTAACCCCTTTCCCGGCATGAATCCCGCCCATCAGTCTAAGCTGAGCAGATTTAGAAATCAAGAAGTGTACTCAAGAGGGTGCGAGACCAGCCAATCAAATACTTCGCGAATCATACCCTCTCCGCCTTTTGCGTTCGTGATCCAATCAGAAATATCCTGAATTTCCTTGGCGGCATCGCTTGGACAGATTTTCAAACCGCAAAGCCGCATGGCTTCCAGGTCATTGAGATCATTTCCCAGGTAACCCACTTCTGAACCAACATAGCCATGATCGCTAAGAAACCGTGCAAGCGTAGTCTTTTTGTCCTCACAACCCGAAATGGCCTCAAGCTTTAGCTTTTTAGCCCTGGCAAGCACCACCGGATTCTTTTCTGTGGAAAGGATCATTTGCGTAATGCCCATTTCAGCGATTTTTGCAATTGCCAATCCATCTGATCGGTTACAAAAAACAGCTTCTCTGCCATCTTCAAAAACCAGGACCCGATTATCGGTCATAACGCCATCAAAATCATAAACCAGAAGCTTGGGTGAATTTATTTTTCTAGATGTAGCCATTCCCACCCTAGGGTATTCGCAAAGAAAGATGCTATTTTATTAGTCCAGGCTCTAAAAATCCATGATTCTTCTTTCACATCCCCTATCCACCACCACACCGGCGTATGGAAACGGCCCCGGTCTGAAGTTGGAGCCTTGCAAGCAGATGGACCATGGGGACTCCTGTAATACGCTCGAGGTGCAGTTATCCAATCATCTAGGCACTCATGTGGATTGCCCCTACCATTTTGATCCTGCGGGGGCCCGCGTAACCGACTATCCACCCGAGTTTTGGCAATTGTCCTCTGTAGGGGTGGTCTGCGTTCAGGCCCAACCGGGGCATTTAATCTCTGAACAGGACCTCATGTCCGCCCCAGGATGCGATGACTTAAGAAGCTCTTGTGAGGGACTTTTTATTAAGACTGGCTGGTCCAAACATAGATCGGAAAGGGCTTATTGGGAAAGCCCTCCGGGGTACTCTCCTTCGCTGGCCTCCTGGCTTCGAGAGCGCCTGCCAAAATTGAGGTTTTTCGGATTTGACACCATCTCCCTTTCGAGTTTTCTGCATCGCGAGACCGGCAGAGAGGCTCACCGGGCCTTTTTAAAAAACCCACACCCCATTTTGATCCTTGAAGACATGGATCTTTCAAAACTTCAGGCTCCGATAACCCTTGGTGAGGTTTTGATATCCCCCCTCTTTCTTAGTGATGCCGATGGTGCCCCCTGCACGGTTTGGGCAAAGCCATGATTTAAGCGGGAAGGTAGAAGATGGGAATCTTCAAGGGGGCTCTGGGGACTAGCCCTGACTAGTCCGCGCAGAGTTCCAAGAAAATCTGGTTTAGGGAAGGTCGAGAAATCTCAAATTTTTCAACCCGCACCCCATGCTGAATTAGAGACTCCAGGATTTTTTGCGGATCCGATCCGACACAGAATTTAAT
>CAZRLV010000027.1:0-17869 GCA_964600955.1 uncultured bacterium | reverse complement strand
CAGCTAAATCGAGAATTTTTTCAAAAACACGAATTTGTGAAGTTCGCAAATCCTGTTGTTCGTTATAAAAACAAAGAATATAAAATAGACCTCGGTAGAATCCGGGCAGAGCCTGTGAAATGTGGCTCGGACCTCAGAGATGGTTCGGATATCGTAGTAGATCGCACCCTGCACTGGAATGACTATTACAGGTGTTGGGCTCAAACCGCTCAGAACTGCGGTATGAAAATCGCCAACAATTCCTTAACCTTTGCAAACCTTGACAAGCACTCAACCTATGACCTTATGGCAAGGGCCATGCACCCCAAGGATCGCTTCCCAACAACGGTATTATTGCCCGATTTTCATCCTTACACAGAGGAGCAGTGGAATGATGACCTCTGGAGCTATGAGCAAAATCTGATTACCAGAAATACCAAGTATGGCTGGGACCCGGACCGCAAGACCGTGGATATGGACAAGGTTCAAAAATCCATGGATCAAATGCAGTCACATCTAAAGCGCGGTCAAATCATTCGTGAGCAGTTCTATGCCGGTTATAACTATATTTCCGATACCATGGAGCGTTATTTTGACAACCAGTATCCTGTTTATCTCAAAAAAGCGTTTGGCGGTGGCGGAAGCGATGTTTTCAAGATCAATTCGCTCCAAGAACTCTATGAGAAATACGACGAGACGGGTGGGAAAATTTTCCATATTCAGGAGGCCGTCGAGGATTATCAGGTATTCATTCGCTGTATGGGAATAGGCCCTATGATTCTTCCCATGGTTTTCCAGCCGGACCATCCTTTACATGAGCACTATTCTCCTGAGAAGTTAGTCATGGATAAGGAAATTTATTCCCGTGTGCAATCCTATGTTAAATTTGTGAATTCCTACCATCGGTGGACTTACAATTCGTTTGAGTGTCTCGTTAAGGATGGAGCGATTCATCCAATCGATTTCGCCAATGCCTGTCCCGACAGTAATTTCACTTCTTTGCATACTCATTTCCCATGGTTGATTAATGCTCTGGTCAAGTGGCTTAGCTATGTGGCTGTGACAGACAAGAATATGGGAATTGACCTGGAGCAGGAAAAATATGCCAAGGTCTTTAATAATCCAAAGAAGTCGGCTCTTGAGAAGTTCAAGTATCACGAGAAGATGAGCGAGAAGTATTTTGAGACTGAGAAGTTTCAGGAGTTCTGCGATCAGAATTTCTCGGATCTCGATGATGCTATGATTGCTTTCTATGATGAGCATTTTGATCGAGTGATTGAATTTGCGATCGAACATTCTGATTTTCCAGAACAGGAGAAATCGCATTTCTTTCATTCCTATAAAAACATGATGGACACCATGTTCAGGCCCAATGCTAAGCGCTATCTAAGCACTGTCGTATTTGCCTGATCTGAGTTTTTTGCCCCGGAGTTTTATCAAGTTCCGGGGCTTATTTTTTATTTATGCAATCGATAATTAAAATTCGTCGCGACCTGCACCAGATAGCGGAGTTGAGCTTTGAAGAAAAAAAGACCTCCGAGTATCTGCGTAAATGTTTGCAGGAATCAGGCCTACGGTTTAAGTCCTGTGCTGGAACAGGACTCATCATTACCCTGGGTGAGGATCTTGCCGGTAAAGCTTTAATGCTTAGAGCGGATATGGATGGGTTGCCGGTCCAAGAGCTAAACAGCTTTGACTATGTTTCGATCCACGCGGGTTGCATGCATGCTTGCGGACATGATGCCCATATGGCCATTCTATTGGTAACTCTGCTGGAGGCAAAAAAGGTTGAAGATCGATTGAAGCGTCCTGTGAAATTTATTTTTCAGCCGGCTGAGGAGCGCGGAGGCGGTGCTCGGGTAATGCTTGAAGAAGGGGTGTTAGAGAGCCCTGAAGTGGGTGAAGCATTCGGACTTCATATTGCCAACCGCTTTAAAAATCACAGCGTGGCGGTCAGGGAAGGGATTTCATCCTCCTTCTGTGATGAGTTTTCTTTGATGATTACAGGCAAAGGTGGACATGCCGCCCGGCCTTATCAATGTATTGAGCCCTTGATGATCGGCTCACGTATTGCGCTAGATTGTCAGCAAATCATCGCACGCAATATTCCGGCCATGGAGTCTGCGGTTTTGACCTTTACCTGCATGCATTCCGGAAACAATCATAATGTGATTGCAGATACATGCGAGATGGCAGGTACCTTGCGCACGAGGGATCAAAATGTGCGCGGCAAAGTGCGCGAGATCCTCGCAGCCAAACTTAAAGCATTGGAAGAGGAGACCGGTGCTCGCATCGAGATGAAGTTTGAAGAAGGTTATCCGGCAATCAACAATAGTCAAGAGTCGGTTCGAGCTGTCAGAGAAGCTGCTAAAGAGGTTCTCGGAGACTGTCTGATTGAGCAAGACCTGGGTCTGGGTGGAGAGGATTTCGGATATTTCCTCGAGAAGGTTCCTGGATGTTATTTTCTGTTGGGCTGTGGGGGCGATTCCATGGATTACGCCCCACACCACAATGCTCATTTTGATTTTGATGAGTCCGTTTTACAAAGCGGAGTAGATATCTTTCTAAAACTCATCGAAAAAAAAGCAATGTAAGGAAGGCTGTGTCCAGCCAAGAATACAGGAGACAGAATTCAGGAGTCAGAAGAAAGAGAAAGATGGATCCCCCGATCAAGTCGGAGGATGACAAAAATAGAGAACTATAGAATAAGAAAAGAGCGGGGAGGTGGAAGCAGAAGATGGCAACTATTTTTTCCTTTCCCCATTCCGATGATGCCTCTAGTTCCGATAGTTCTTTAGTTCCTTCTCCGTCTTCATTTGTTCCGATAGTTCTTCTAGTTCCTTCCCACAATCTACTTCTCTGATTCCTATTTTCCCTTTCTCTTCTTACTTTTCTTTTTCTTTTTGCTGGGTTCAACCCTGTAAATTGACTTGACTTCCTCAAGCTCGGAGAGGTTTTTAATGAGGTTATTGAGTTGCCCAACATTTCCAACTTCAAGGGTTAAATCTAAAACTCCAGTGGCGTCTTTTGTACGTGCAGTCAGACTGCAAATATTGAGTTTGAAATTAGAGATAATCGTCGTAACCTTTTGTAGGACATCCGGGGTGTTTTGGGTTTCCACCTGCACCTGAGTTTGGAATGAGGTTTCTTTGGAGAAAAGTGAAGCCGGGTCCCATTGCACTTCTACTTCACGTTCTGGTTCAGACTTTACCAGGGCTTTGGCATCGGGACAATCGTTGCGGTGGATGCTGACACCCCGACCTCGAGAAATAAAACCAAGAATATCGTCACCATAAAGAGGGTTGCAGCAGCGTGACATTCGTACCAGCATATCCGGGCTTCCAGCCACAAAAACCGTATCTTTCTTTTTCTTCTTATCTTTGATTTTATTAGGAAGTTCTTTCAAGGCTGCAGGTACGACTTCCTGTTTGAAGATTTCCAGATGTTGAGCCAGATTTTCGAATCTAAATTCGCTTTTACCTACGGCTTCTTGAAGATAGGTAATGTCTCGAAAACCATAAGCTTGAACCACTTTTTGAAACTGAGCTGAATTTAATATTTCACGATAGGATATTTTTTTATCCTGGGGCAGCCTTTTGATTCTTTCCTCAAGGGAATGTTGGATGGTCTTGCTGCCCTTAGCAATCCAGTCCTCTTTGGAGGATTTGCGCAGGAAGGCTAGGATGCCCTCGCGAGCACGTTTGGTTTTTACAATTTCAAGCCAGTCACGATTAGGACCTTTGGAGTTTTTAGAGGTTATGATCTTTACGATGTCGCCGTTTCTTAGCTTGTAAGTCAAGGGTACTACTCGATCATCCACCTTGGCTCCGACACATTTATTGCCTATCTCGGTGTGGATATAATACGCAAAATCAATGGGAGTGGATCCGTCCCGTAATTCGATGACCTGGCCATTGGGGGTAAAGGCATAGACCATATGCTGGAATAGATCCAGGCGTACATTTTCTATGAAGTCTTGTGAGTCTCGTATATCAGAGTGCCATTTTATAATTTGTTTGAGCCAGTTTAGCTCTTCGGGAGCGCCTTGTTTCTTGCTGGCCCCAGTTTCTTTATAGAGAAAATGTGCGGCAATTCCATACTCGGAAGTTTCATGCATCTCCTGAGTGCGAATCTGGACTTCAAACATCTGACCTTCAGGATGGATAACCGTTGTGTGTAGGCTCTGGTAGAGATTGGGCTTGGGAACGGCGATATAGTCCTTAAATCGTTGCTGGAGCGGAGTCCAAATGCTATGGACGAGGCCTAAAATAGCATAGCAGCTTTCCTTGGTAGGAGTGATCACTCGAACCGCCAGAAGATCATACATCTCATCCATGTATTTCTCATTCTGTTTGGCCTTCTTATAGATGCTGTAAAATGACTTGGGTCGTCCAGAGATTTCCGCAGAGAGGTGCGCCTCGTTGACCTCAAGATTGAGCTCCTTGATCACCTTTTCTATAAAGGCCTCACGTTCTTTACGCTTTTGCGCAATGCGCTTGAGAATCTCGTAATAGGCATCCGGATTGGAATGCTTCAAACAGAGATCTTCCAGTTGCCATTTGACCCCGGACATACCCAATCGGTGCGCCAGAGGACAGTAAATATCCAAGGTTTCATTAGCGATGCGGACCCGCTTTTCATCAGGCATATGATCCAGGGTTCTCATATTGTGCAAGCGGTCACAGAGTTTAATGAGAATCACGCGTACATCGCGGGTCATGGCCAGGAGCATTTTTCGTAGCGATTCGGCTTGCAATTCGGCTTTATTAGAGACTTGAATTTTTGAGAGTTTGGTGACTCCATCTACGAGGCTAAGAATTGTTTTGTCGAATTCTTCCTGGAGTTGTTCAGATGAGACCTCGCAGTCTTCCAGGACATCATGCAGTAATGCTCCGCAGATGCTGGAAGTGTCCAGACGAAGTTCATCTACTAGCATAGCAACCGCAAATGGATGCGAAATATAGGGGTCACCAGACGCCCGCTTTTGATCCATATGGGCTTTGCAGGCAAAACGGGCGGCTTTTTCGATAATCTTCAGGTCTCGATTGGGTCGCTCAGTAGAAGAAAGTAGCTTGATAAACTCTTCGGGTGTGTTTAACTCCGGGCTTCGCAAACTGAGCATGGGGCCATCAGGGGTCAGATTGATCCCGGTAAAACACCTCAGATAAGGCTTTTTCCAGGTCGCAGATATTTTACTGCAAATAAGAGAAAGAAGTAAACGCAGATTCCAAGGAAAAACTCTGGAAGTGGAGAGATTTCCGTGGGAAAGTAGACTCCAGCCAAAATAGCCAAAATGGCAGCAAAGCTAAATCTAAGGCCGTCCCATACGAGTTGGAACTCGAGTCGAAAATGCCCGCCTTCACTCAGCTTCCAAATCAGGAGAGCCGTCTGGAGAAAGGCGGTAAGAGAGCTGGCCAGAGCAATTCCCTTGTGCGCATATAAGGGTGTAAGAATAATATTTAGACCAATATTGACGCCTACGAGAATAATGCCTAGCAGAGCAGGAGTCAGGGTGTTGAGCGAGGAGTGAAAAATTTTGATCAGTAAAGGATTAATGATAAAGCAGACCAGCCCTGTTGAATAATAGGCCAGAGCCCCGGACATGAGTTCTACAGACCTGGGATTAACAAGTGTAGAGATTCCCATCCATTGAGGAATTTTGTGAAAGAGCAAGTCAACGATGGCATAAGCGTGAACGCTAAAGAATAGGGCCATAGGAACAGCCATAACTAGTAGAAACTTGAGAGCTTCCAGAATCTGCTTTCTATAGCTGTGGTGATTTTTCTCAGCTTTTAGTTTCGTAATGAGGGGGTAGAATACATTGGATGAGGCGATGGATATAAGACACATGGGAACATTGATAATGACCAGAGCATAAGCCAGAGAACTCAAACTTCCCTCGACGAGACCCGAGGCGAATTGCAGGTCAACAAGTCGATTGATTCTTTGGACCCCCAGAGCAAAGAGGACTGGAAACAGCATGATAAGAAGGCGGCGTAGCCTTGGAGCCTGCTTTTTCATGCCTTGCCAGCTCGGTAGACTGGGCTTAAGGGTGAAGCTAAGCAGCAGGAGTTGCAAAAATCCCCCCAGAAGAATTCCCAGGGACAGGGATTGTCCCAGATCCTCAACGGGGTCGAGGAAACCACATGCGATTATGGAGATGGAGAAAAGGATTGGATGCAGGCTTGAGATTATGAAGCGTCCCTGAATATGATGTAGAATCATGAACATACTAGCGCTGGAAATCAAAACCAAATAGGGCAGCATCCAGCGTGCATATACGGCAGTCTCTGCAATTTTGGAGGGGTCAAAATCAATGAGCCAGAATCCAAGAATAGGCTCCAGTCCCAGATATAGACAGAGAATTAAGAAACCACTCAGGCAGAGCACAGCAAGGACTGTCAGCCAGAAAAAACTCCATGCCTGTGAGCCGGAGCTTTCCACTTCCGCTTCGGAGTGAAGCGGTGTGAAGACTCCTCCAAGTGCCCCCTCAGCAAAGACCTCTCTGAAAAAATTGGTGAGTCGAAAAGCGGCCTGGTATGAGTCTGTTGCAGCGGTAATCCCCAAGAGCGAAGTCTCGACAATGGAACGCAGAAAACCAATGGCTCGGCTTGACGCGGTGGATGCTATGGAAAAAAACAGCTTTTGATGGGTTTTAGACCTGCTTCTATTAGGCATTTGGATTTAGGATGGACTGGGCTTGAATTTCTTCCAAAGAATTTGGACTGAGATCAGAAAAAGGAGCGAGAAACTGATTCCCAGAGCCATGTATTGGAGCCAACCCCGATGTTTTTTCCAGAGAACAATTCTTTTACGGGTCATGGCGCTTCGGTTCGATGCGTGAAAGGATAGCAATTTGTTGAGTGTGCCAAGGGCTTTGTCGTAGTTTTTTTCCACGATCTCCTGGGCTGATCTCAGGTCTAGGATATTGACGATTTTCTTTATGGCTGTTTTGTTTTTAGGGTTCTGCGCAAGAACGTCTTCATAGAGAGGAAGCGCGGTTTCAAAATCTTTTTCAGAATAATAGCGATTAGCCTTTTGTAGAATCTGAAACTCTTTTCTGGCGTAAAAAATTTGAATATTTACGTTATGCATATCAGAAATATAGAGGTTTCCAAGATCATCCATGAAGATAGCCTCAGGGAATTTTAACGTTTTGAAACTTCGATCAGATGGCTCTAATTGAGCCTGGAGTTCCCCTTTGGAATTTAGAACAAAGATGGAGTTTGCTCCAGGATCGGATACAAATAGAAAGCCTTGGGGACCCGTAGTTATGTGCTTTGGATCTACGAGGATTTCATTTTTCAGGCTTTTATTGGAAATTGTTCTTTCCAGAGATGTGGTATGACGGTTAAATACAACGATCTCGTTATAGTCTTTGTAGAGGACATATAGCTTATTCTTAAAGAGGGCCAGGGACTCTGGCGCGCCTTTCTCAATTGTTTTTGGGTGAATATAGAGAAAAAACTTAAGAAAATTTCCATCTGGGCTGAGCTCCTGCACTCTCAGATTGCCATAGTCGGCGATTAGATAATTTCCTGACTGGGGATCAATAACCAGATCGCGGGGGTAAGAGAACTGTCCCGGTTTGCTACCAGGTTTCCCAAGTGATTTTGCTTCGTTGTCAAAGGCATCAAAAAGAACCAGGCGGTGGGCCCCGGAATCCAGGACCGCAGTCTCTCCTCCTGGTGTCAGGGCAACAGCCAGAGGACGATGAAAACCTGAGCCTGGATTTAAACTGGATCCAATCTCTCCTCGCTCACTGAATTTTTGTACTTTGTTTTGTTTGCGATCCACTACATAGATTTCGCCCTCTCGATTGGTTGCAATATCAATGGGATGCTCAAACTCACCAGTTCCCTGCCCACGGCTGCCAAAAACTTTCAATTGCCCGTGAAAATGCAATTCCTTGATGAAGGTTTCCGATGGAATCCCCGAGTCTGCAAAGTGAGAAGCTAGAAAGATCAAACTCCACAGAAAAATGGTGGACCTAAAGTTCAGAGTTCCTCCTTAAGGCTTCCTCGCATAAGTGACTCAATTACCTCTCCAGGGTATAGTCCCTTGAACAAAATGTCATGGATTCCCTTGGAAATTGGCATATAGATTTTGTTTTTTTCCGCAATTTTCACGACCACCTGACATGTGGGAACCCCTTCGACTACCATAGAATTTTGCTTCAAAGCCTTATCGAGGCTAAGCCCCTGTGCCAGAAGTCTACCCAGATGATTGTTTCTGCTGATTTCAGACATACAGGTTACGCAAAGATCTCCCACGCCGGCCAATCCCATGAAGGTTAGTGGGTTGGCGCCAAAATGAAGCCCAAATCGGGAGATTTCACGGATTCCACGGGTGATTAAGCTCGCGAGGGCATTCTGCCCTAGTTTCAGTTCATGGCAGATGCCAGCGCCGATGGCAACGATATTCTTCAAAGAACCGCATATTTCAACACCGGTTAAATCATCATTGGTATAAGCACGAAAATTTGAATTTGAAATCAAGGACTGTAGGTTACGAGCCAAAACAGAATCTTTTGAGGCAATAACGGCACTTGCTGGTTTTCCCTGGGCGATTTCAGGTGCTAGATTTGGGCCGCTTAGTGTGGCGAATTTTGTGGTTTCAGGCAGGACACTTTCGACGAGTTCTGAAATCCTCATTTCTGAATCAGGTTCAATTCCCTTGGCCAGGTTTAAAACAGCACAGTCTTTGGGTAGGTAGCTTAGCGCAGACTCCAACCAGAGTCGGATAGCTCGTGTGGGTAGTGCTAGAACGAGTAGATTGCATTGGCTCAGATAGGATATTTCGCTTGTGAAATCCAGGGATTCCGTCAGGGTGATTCCCGGAAGGTATTTGGGATTCTTTCGCTGGGTTTTGAGAGATTCCAAGACTTGGGGATCTCGCGAAAATAGGCATACATTGTCTGAGTTTTTTGCCAACAATCCGGCGAAGGTGGTTCCCCAGTTACCCGCTCCAACAACTACTATGGACCGCAAATTCATTTCTTCCATGTAATTTTCAGTTCTTTCCCCTTTAAAAGGCGTAATATATTTGGACGATGTCTTATTAGAATAAGTACCGCCAAAAGGGCTGAGGCCTGCCAGGTGTAGGGCGGCTCAGGGTATAGTTTCCAGGTTAGAAAGGGCAGTGCCATGGCACTGAGAATTGAGCTCAGGGAAACCAAGCGTGTGAAGGCAACGGTCACTGAAAAAATTCCAAGCGCCAGAGCTATGGCTTGTGGAGCCAGGGCTAAAAATACTCCCGCAGATGTCGCGACACCCTTGCCTCCCCTAAAACGTAGGAAGATTGAAAAGCTATGGCCTAACACGGTAATAATTCCCACGATATAGGGCTCTAAAATAAGATCTGGGAAAGATCGCAGACATAGAAAAACCGGTAACCACCCTTTAGCTCCGTCAATAACAAGGACCAGGATCCCAGCTCTGGGACCGAGCACTCTCAAGGCATTGGTAGCACCTACATTTCCACTGCCTTCTTTAAAGAGGTTTACCCCGCAGAATTTTCCTACCAGAAAGCTCGTTGGAAAGGCCCCTAGAAAATAAGCTCCAAGGTAAAGATAGGCTATGTTCATGTGCAACTTCCCTGGACAGTGAATCCCTTCTCTAATACCACCTTCCAGTATAATTTTATAGACCAACTTCTCTGATATCTGGTGTTGTGACTTCAATGATAGTGTTTATTTCTCCTTCTTGTCTCTTTCCTTACCTTTGAAAATTAGCTTGATCGGAATGCCTTCCAGTTTGTATTGATTTCGAATCGTGTTCTCTAGATATCTTTCATAGGAGAAATGTACCAGATTCGAATCATTCACTTTAAAAAGAAAGGTGCCGCCTTTTTGAAGTTGGGTTACATAGTAGATTTTGAGTTGTTTCCCTTTATATAACGGAGGTTGGTGCACAATGACCGCCTCTTGCACCAATTGATTGAGTTGGCGGGTGTTCACTCGAAAACTCATTTTCTGGGTTAGATCCAGAATGGCATCTTGAAGTTTTTGCACCTTCAAGCCTGTCTGTGCCGAAAGATAGATGCGAGGGCAAAAACTGAAAAAATACAGCTCTTCTTCGAACTGCTCTTCCAGCTTTCTGATTTTTTCCTCTCTGTCTTCCACCGTGTCCCATTTATTGACCACCAGAATGCAGGGTTTTTGTTCCTCCAATACGGTTCCCGCAATGCGTTTGTCTTGCTGGGATAAACTGCGTGTGACGTCCACAAGAAAAAGGACTAAATCACTTTCAGCGATGACTTTTTCAGAATAGATGACGGCAATTTTATCAATATGATCCTTGAGGCGATTCACACGCCGGATTCCCGCTGTATCTATGAGGATAAAGCGCTGATCACCAATTTGGAATGGGCTTTCAATGGGGTCTCTGGTTGTCCCCGGTACATTGTCCACCATCACCCGGTCAGTTTTGAGAAAGCGGTTGAGAAGTGTCGACTTTCCCACGTTTGGTTGTCCGACAATGGACAGTTTTAATGGTGGATCTGGGTCTTCCTCCACCGGTTGTCCTGGAGTTTTGGCAAAAAACTGGACAACTTCAGTCAGTAGCTTATCGACATTCAGGCCATGCAGTGAAGATAGCCAATGTGGAGTGTCAAAGCCAAGACGGTAGAAGTCGTGGATTTTATCTCGATTTGAAAAATCATCAATTTTATTCACAAAGAGGCGGACTTCTTTTCCAGTCTTTCTGAGGAAGTCAGAAACATGTTCATCAAGTGGGTTAAGCCCCTCATTTCCATCGACAACCAGGAAAATCAAATCGGCCTCCTCAACGGCCAACTCCACTTGAATGCGCATCAGCTTGAAAATCGGATCGTTTTTCTCAATAAGTTCCAAACCCCCGGTGTCAATAACTGTATAAAGCCGGTTTTCGCATTCAAGAGTGCCATAGATTCGATCCCGGGTTGTTCCCGGCACATCTATCGTAATGGCCTGACGGGCCCCCAGGAGTCGATTAAAAAGTGTAGATTTTCCGACGTTGGGACGACCCACAATCGCAATGGTTCCTTCTATAGGTTGCATGGTTTACCTCAGAGGTAGACGTTCCTGGTAACGGATTTTTGTCATGAGTTTAGTAAGGTTTGACCCACAGTCTTGGTGGTAGATCCGCAGGAGAAAATCTGCCGGGCAGTAGCCGTCCTCAAAAACAATTTCTTGCAGGGAGTCTAAAAACATCCCTTCATTATTCTTCAAGTTCAGGTCTTCTGCCTGTTTTTCAAGACCCTTGCGTGAAATTTCAAGGAGTTGCTTGGCAACATCGAGAACCTGGTAGCTGCGAAGAGGAGTATTCAAACACTTTTTAGGCACTTTTTGGAAGAGGTCCACAATAAGTTCACGGTCGTATTCTCCCAGAAGTTCCTGGGTGGCGAGAAGGGCGTCTGAATCGTAAAAGATTCCTTTATAGAAGGCAGGAACCGATAGAAAAAATCTTGGAATTTGGGCATCTGCTGTTCGAAATTCAAGGAAATGCCTGGCTCGTGTTTCCACAAACGACTGACTTCGGTGCAGGTGGAAGTCGTTAAAAAAGGCATCGATATTTGAGCTATCCAGCTCCAGATAATCAGGGTAGCACTCAAGAAAGTTCTTTCCCATGGCCGGAAGATAGACCCCTTGCTCTTGATAAAATATGGCAGGAGTATCGAGCAAATAAGTCGCATAGTCCTCTAAGCTAAGATCGTTTTTAAACAGTGCTGTTGGAATTCCCTGACGTGCAGGGTCTGTGTTTTGCCAGACTAGACCCCGTGTGCATTTGAACTCGCTTTCCACACCATCCATAAAGGGGGAGTTGGCAAACAAAGCTCGCACAAAAGGTGAGAGTTTGAGGCTTAGATCCATTTTTGCAAGCAGGTCTTTTTCAGAGAAATAGTCTACGCAGATTTGCAGACTGGCCGAACTGCGCATCATGTATTGTCCAAGTCTTCCGGTCTTCTGGAACAGTCCGTCCATCAGTTCATAACGGCGTTTGGGTAGCAGGGGAGTATTGGTGGCAGAGAAAAGGGGGTTCAAGCCGATTCCATAGAAATCTATATCATGGGTTTCACCTAAAGCCATTATTTCCTGGACATAGGCTTTCAGAATATTTTCAAGTGCGAATAGATCAGGTTTTGGAGTGGCAGAGAGTTCAATCTGACAGCCAGGTTCAAGAGTCAAACTTCCTCCGGCGTGATTCAGGGAAAAGAGGTGCTCATTTTGGTATTCTCCAGAGGACCAGCCTGGTTTTGTAGAGAGTTCCTCAAGGGCCGAGTGAACCCCCAGTAGGCCTAAAAAATTCTTGGGATAAAGATCTCGACTCAGAGTGATGAGCTCAAACTCAAGCCCTAGAGTCTTGGTGTCTATAGGTTTGATGCCATCACGAAAATAATCTGCTATGGCGTCAACATGAGGTTTCATTTTTTGAAAAACCATTTACCGTCCTGGGAAAGCCCAAGAGGGCGGTCCCATTTTTCAGAAAATTCGGAAACAGCTCGGACTACCCCATGGAACTGAATGCTGTAATCATCGCCAAAGAGAATTCCTCCCGGATTTAGGACTTTCCAATATTTTTTCATATCCACAGCCACGTCCTCATAATCATGCGATGCGTCAATATAGATGACATCTGCGTTGATCTGCACCTGTTTAAAAAAAAGTGCCCCATTATTGGAAGTGATGGGAAACGGAATGATGACATCCTCATGTCCATGGTGCAAAACATTCTTCATGAATTGGTAGTACAGTCGCGGGTAGCCGTGATGGGTGTTTAGAGAGGGGTAGAAATCAGGGTCATCCTTCATCATCCATACGTAGTAGGAGCCGAGCCAGGTGTCGACACAAACGATTTTGAAGTTTTTAACCCCATGCTTTTTGGCCAGAGTTGCCATGTGAATGGCGCTGGCCCCTTTCCACGAGCCGACTTCTATAATGAGCAACTGCCGGTCCAGGTTTTTAGGGAGTTGGGAAATAATTTCCTCAAAAATAGGCGCATCCGAACACCAGCCTTTAGGGTCTGGCTGATATTCATGGGCTGGAAATCCATCATAAGGGTTTTGCTTGTGAATCAGGTGTAGTAGGTCTGACATTTTCAGTCTCCAGGTTTATTTAGCGAATGACAATGGGGTTTCGGTTGGGGGCCAATTTTTCATTATCGTGGTTTTCAATCAGGTAGTCGATAGCGCGTTTGAAAAATTTCACATGATCGGGATTCAGGACGGTTTCAAAGAGGTTTATCTGGCCAAGCCTTTGTTTCATTTTTTCGCGGTAATCATCATTGTGAATGAGGTTCAAGCATTTATCCACATACTGTAATCGATTCGATGCAACCAGTTCCCCCAATCCGGTTTTTTCCAAAAGCGCTGAAGCGAAGCGGCTGTAGCCTGGATCACCCTTCCAGGTCACGGTAGGAATTCCAAGATGCAGGGAATCCACCACAGAATTGTAGCCGCCGAAGGGATAGGAGTCGATGGATATTGAGCCCTCCTGGAGGATGCGCATATAAGCCTCACCGAAATTTGGCCCGGCAGGGGTCATATAGGGGACCAGATCGATATTATCTTGGCCTAATTCGTTTGTCAGATCCTCTTCGATGGCAAGGAAGGCGTTGGCAACCAAAAGGTTGGAACTGGGAAGAAAGCGAAACTGAATTCGTCTTTTCGAAAGATTTAAGATCTCTTTTAGAGTGTCTATTAAGGGGTGGTTGATCTTGGTGCTTCCCCAGGGGCAGTTGATAATCAGTGGGTCTACAGAGGGCTTGATATCCTGAATTTCATAATCAATGGTTACGGGGTATTGAGCAAATCCAGGCATGAGGACCAGGCGTTCTGAATAGTGATTTTGAGCTAGCGTTAGATCCTCCACATCCATGCCGCCCAAAAAATAATCAATTTTGGAGCCAAAGGTGCTAACGGGGTGGCCATAGCCTGTAATCTGAATAGGGGCAATTCTTAGATTGGCCAGAAATTTCCCCTCATAATCCATTCCGATATCGGGGTAGTAGAGAAGCTGAAACTCATGATTTTGTAGCGGGTCCAGATCCAGGTGGTTAGCGCTAAACTTGAGGTTGATGATTTTTTCGAACCCCTGAGTGTCCACTTCCTCATGCGGTGGCCCAAGAACGATCAGACTTAGGTCATAATCTGCCTTCAAGGCCTCTACAAAAGCATAAAAGCATTTATACACGGATCGGTTTTTAATCCATTTAGAACTGGCAATGGCAATTTTCTTGGGATTGGGGCGTGAGTGAATCGCGGGCTCTCCCAAAGCCTTTTGAGTCCTCAGATTGAACTCTGTTTTGAACTCTCGATCTCTTATGAGGTCAACATAGGTTGCGTGAAAACAGGGGCCTGCTGAACCAGGCCCATAAATCACAAACCGTGGATCTAGATTTCGTAAATGGGTTCTGCAATTCTCATAAATCGTTTCAGTGGCGAAGGCTTCTACACAAAACCAGTAGGTGGTCCACCATTTCGAAGCCAGTACGGGGTCTTGATCAAAAATGGAGCTGTAATTCACTTTTATCTTGTTTCTGGGGCTTAGAAGCGTCATGAGCTGAACTGCCGCTCCGGACCTTGCTTTTAGCATGGCTACCCATGGATCGGTGGTTTTGAAAACCGAGATGGCGACCAGGTTGGTTAAGGTAGGGCTGGCTGAAATAAATCGGTCTTGGTAACACGGGCTTACCTTGAAGTCTGGTTTAGTGAAGAAAAATAGAAAGCTCTCCACAAAGAGATTGATGAATTGCAAAAGCCCCGCATCTGCCTTGGTGAAAGTTTGTTGGTAGAAATAATCGAGGAAGGACAAAAAACTCTCTGAGAGAGCGTCATATTCGCGAGTCGAATAGAGACGGGTCCACCCAGTAATATTCATGATAGGGGGCGTAGCCCCATTGCTTGACGAATCTTCGCCCTGTCGATGATCTTGTGCTGGCATAAGGCTTAGTATCCAGACTGAATGAATACCATTTTAAACACGGTTTGAAATAGAATGCGAATATCGAAAAGTAAGGACCAGTTTTCGACATAGTGAAGATCATAAGTTGTGCGGTCCTCGATGCTGGATTGTCCACGCAGGCCGTTGCACTGAGCCCATCCGGTGATTCCACCTAAAACCTTATGTCGAATCATGTAGCCGGGAAGGTCTTTTTTGAAGTCATTTACAAAGACGGGGCGTTCTGGACGGGGACCTACCAGACTCATATTGCCCTTGATGACGTTCAATAATTGGGGAAGTTCATCTACACTGGTTTTGCGTAGAAAAGTTCCCACTTTGGTCCATCGACTGTCACCCTTAACCGCCCACATGGGCCCTGAGGCTTTCTCAGCATCCACTCGCATGGAGCGAAACTTATAGATTTTAAAGGATCTTCCATCTAAACCGACCCGTTCCTGTGTGTATAACGCGGGCCCTCCATCTTCAATTTTTATGGCGATCCAGATTAATAGAAAAAACGGAAAGAATACCAGGAGACTCAGGCTTGCTGCGCAAAGATCAAACAGACGTTTAATTTTTATGGGTAGACCGTAAATGGGGAGGTTACTACCCATGGTCATTACCGGAACTCCATGCACACTTCCAATCGAGACCTGCTGAGTTACCACTTCAAAAAGGTCAGGAATGACACTGAAGCGGATGCGCTTGTTCTCACAGGTGGTAATGATCTCCATGGCCTGCTTGATTGAATGATCGGGTAAGGCGATAACAACTTGATCAATACTGGCTTCTTTCAGAAACTCCTTGAAGCGGTTGATGGGACCCAGGTAATTGATATTAGCCGGGAGGTGAATTGTGGCACCTCCAATCATTGAAAGGTGCAGGTCCACATGATTGCGCTTCATGGTTTCATAGATCTGCACAGCTCGTTTTCCTGTGCCCACGATCATGATGTTATTTCGTCGAAAAGACGCCGGCGCCATTCGCCGGATGAAAACATCCTTGAAGAGATAAAAAAGGTTTAGAAAAACCAGAATAAATCCAAGAGAAAGCACAAAAGTGGTGCGGGAATAGTCAATTTCACGATAGAAAAAAGCAAAAGAAGTTAAGAGCAAAAAAGTAAGGACCACTCCCTTGGTCAAATGCCAACTATTCTCAGCGGTAAACCGAAACCCGCGCTGGTATTGCCCTGAGAAAGAGAGGACAAACCAGATCAGAAGACTGATGACCCCGAAAGTAATGGAGTAGGTAGAGAATTCAGGGATTCCTTTGGGGGAGGCAATATAGCCCGAATCAAAACGTACAAAATACGCCAGAAGCAAGATTAGGTAAATGGCTGGAATATCCAGGGCGGCCACGATATGCCCAGCCGGTGTTCCAGGAACGATTCTCATGGCCGCACGATTATACAATCAAGAATTCAGGGATTCAAGAATTCAAGTATTCATAGAAGAAGAAGATAGGAGGAGGATGGCCATCCTCGAAACCTAGGTAATTTCAATAAACCCTCAAATTATTTTTGCCGACTTGGATCATTTGCAGTAGTGGTGTTTTCAGGGATGTGAGAACAGGAGAATGACGAGATTTGGGGTTCGGATAATGGCGATAGATGGACTTTTATCTCTTCTATGGTTTTTCTGAATTATGGCTGGTAGGCTGGGCAGATGTATCAGACCAGTATTTCAGTTCAGACGGGGGGCAAAGGGTTATATTCAGTCACATCCATGGTGCTTGAAGCTTTAAGAGACCCAATGCCTGCGGCCGGTCTGGTCAATCTTTTTCTACAACATACCTCAGCTTCATTGACGATTCAGGAAAATGCAGATCCTTCAGCGAGAGTGGATCTTGAGAGGTTTTTTGAACGATTGGTTCCTGACGGACAGGCATGGCATACCCATACACTGGAAGGTCCTGATGATACGAGCTCACATATGAAGTCTGTTCTTACGCAGACTTCCCTGACCTTGCCTATTTCATGCGCAAAGCTGGCCCTTGGAACCTGGCAGGGGATTTACCTTTGGGAGCACAGAATACAACCTCACCGCAGAATCATTTTAATCACCGTCAGTCCTTAGAGCGGTAAACTGAGAGCTGGAACTTCTGGATTTCGGCCTCTCTGGGCTAAATTTTTTTTTCGTGATATTTAAGTACAAAAAGTATAAAATACGACTTTAATTTGTCTATTTGGAGGCGAAAGCTGCCATGAGTTTGTTGATTCGCAAGACCCCTCATAACATTGCTCTGCGTCAGCGTATTATTGGAAATCAAAAGCGAATAACCTTCACATTTATTGTGCTTTTGATTTTCGCTCTTGCGATTTTATTGAATCATGTCTTTTTGCATATGCAGTTGCTGGAACTGGTCAATAAGAAAGAGGCTCTGAAGATGCGGATTGTCGCCTTGGAGAAACTGAAGGACAAATATCAGCAGGAAGAGGTTATGCTCAGCTCGCTTCAGAGGATAGAGTTTATTGCCAAGGAGCAGTTGGGGATGATTGTGCCCGCCCGTAAGGATCGAATTTACCTGACCCGAGAAGATGGATCCAAGTGAAATTATCCATGTTCCTGTTCTCTGCAAAGAGGTGGTCGAGGCATTGCCCGATCCCTGTCACTTCATTATGGACGGGACTTTGGGCCATGGCGGCCATGCGCGGGCCATTCTGGATCAAAAACCTGAGGTTCAGCGATATTTTGGTGTGGACCAGGATCCGAATGTGATCGAGTACTTCAGGGAGCATAGTCTAGATCCCAGGTTCATTCCAGTCCACTCGAATTTTGCCAGGGCACTGGAGCGTCGCGATCAGGTCATGGAGAATCGAGTATTGGATGCGGTGTTTTTGGATCTGGGAACTTCTCAGCTTCAGCTAAAAGATGGAGAGCGAGGATTTTCATTTTTACGAAATGGGCCGCTCGATATGCGCATGAACCCAAAAGAGGGCTATTCTCTGGGGCACTGGTTGAAAGAGGCGGG
>CAZRLV010000026.1:0-18078 GCA_964600955.1 uncultured bacterium | reverse complement strand
TCGCCATCTTCTGCTTCCACCTCCCCGCTCTTTTCTTATTCTATAGTTCTCTATTTTTGTCATCCTACGGCTTGACCAGGGGATCCATGCAAAAGGTCGTGAAAACTCTTCATCTTTATTCTGACTCCTGTTTTCCTAACTTCAAGATGGAAACCCACAATGACTAAGAAAAGAGAATTTCGGCTTTTATTTGGGTATCTGCTTTGTGGAGGTACGGCTACCGCCGTGGATTTTGCTCTTTTTTATGGGCTGATGCAGGGGGCGGAACTTTGGTATTTTTATGCCAATCTGATTTCTTACCCTTGTGGGCTTCTCACAAATTTCACCCTGAATAAAACGCTTAATTTTCGTGATCAAAACCCCAGGATTTTACGTCAGTTTTTGCTATTTGCTGCCATTGGTCTTAGTGGGCTCCTCATCAATCAGGGTGTTCTTGCCAGTCTTGTGGAATCTTTGCGCTTCGAGCCGCTTCTTGCAAAAGCTCTGGCCCTATTGGTAACCGTGGGGTGGAACTACAGCGGGAATCGTTTTTTGACCTTCAAAGAAGCTACGTATTAAGGTAGGGCACATTTCGTGACACCATTGATCTCGATGTCCTTGAAGCTACCCTTAGGTTGTGAGTGGGCTGCAAATCCATAGGGGGAAGGGCTGATGAAACGGCTCAGATAGGAGTCACTGGCTAGGTCCAAGGTTAAGGTGGAGCCAGAGTCAATGGGTTGGACTGAGACGGCGTCAATCGGTGAGGTCCAGGCTTTGATGATATTTCCAGATCGTTGAACCTTTACGATGGCTCCTGGAATGTGTAGATTCCAGTTCTCGTTTGTGTGGGAAACCAAGGCTTCACCATCTGTCCAAGTTTTTGTGTCTTGGGTGATGAGATTGTCAGCAGAGTCTAGATGAACTGAAACCAGACCCCAATAGATTCCCCCGATCGCGTTTGGATTTCCGGCCCCACTCCCTGCTCGTACGGCATTTAAGGTATACAGCTCTCCCTGTGTGTCGCGTTCGGCAGCTAGTATCAAGGCAATGGTGTCGTTGTCTCCATCGGTAGAGAAAAGGGTCGCTTGAAAAGAGTAATTATCCCGTTCATCAGGACTTATGATTCCCGAGAAATCGAGATTGTTCTGACTTTGCAAGATGCCATTGGCATCTGGTGCCCAGACACTGGGGCCAAATCTTGTAAAACTATCGACGATTCCAGCCGCTGTGGAACAGCTTAGCCTTCCAGGGTTTTCAGTCGTTCCGCGAAATTTTTCCCAGGCCGTGTCCTGGATACTGGCGGAAGAATCCGAGATCCAGGCGACTCGCTGTGAAAAGGCCCCTACAAGTAAGCCATAGCTCGGACGAATGATGGGGCTAGAACGCACCTTGGTGTTGAGATCGGTGAGAGAAACGAGATTTCCAGCGGAGCTGACCGTAGAGAAGTTTTCATCGTCGGATCCGAAATGCAGGTTTCCCGCTCCATCCAGTGCGGCGCTAGAGCGCACCGGCCCTCCAGTGGCATAACGCCAAATCTCGGCCCCGGAGTTGTCCAGAGCATAGAAGTTTCCATCATCTGACCCAATATATACATTTCCGCTTAGATCCAAAATAGGCGAAGATTGCACAGGTCCCTCTGTCGTGAAGCTCCAGCGAAGGTTTCCATCTTTGTCTAATGAATAGACTTTGCCATCGTCTGATCCGAAATAGGAGTTTGCTTCTCCATCCAGGGCTGCTGAAGATCGTATGGCCCCTCCTGCCGCAAAGGGCCAACGCTGGGTTCCGTCCAGGTTCAGGCTGTAAAAATCACCGTTTTCTGATCCAAAAAATAAAGCGGCACTGCTGTAAATGGCGGGTGAAGAGCTGATTGGGGCGTTAGCAGGAAAGGTCCATAATAGGTTTCCCTGAGGGTCCAGGCTGTAGAGGTTGCCATCATCCGACCCCACATAAATATTTCCGCGCTGATCCATGGCCGGCGAGGAACGTACAGCCCCCCCAGTCGGAAAATCCCATGTGCGTATGCCGTCGAAGGCTCGAATGGCGTATACTTTTCCGTCATTTGATCCAAAATATACCACTCCATCTCCCGTAACTACGGGTGAGGAATCCACGGCTCCAATTCCCTGAAATTCCCAGTTCAGCTCTGGAGCTGTCGTGGAGTTGATCAGGCTCATAGAAATGAGTTTTCCCTCGGGAGATCCTACATAGAGGGTTGAACCGAGAATCGCTGGACTTGAGAGAACCAGGCCTGGTGGTGGGGCAGCCGTGTTTTTGACTTTGAAGGAGCCTCCGCCCCCGCAGTTTGTTAAAAATGGGCTGAGCAGTAATAAAAGCGCTAAAAAGGCACGGGTCCAGGGGTCTGGTTTAAGGTTTTGGGCGGTCTGCACCCTATATTCATCGGGCCGGGGTAGCGCCTCGTTTAGCCTTTCGCTCAGCCTATCCCCTTGTTCCCTTGAGGGTTGAGGGATAGAATGCACGCCATGGAAATTAATCATGCTTTAAGCGCCCATCCATTTTACACTGAGTTTTTTGAAACCCTGTCTCAAAAAATCCTACTCATGGATGGGGGAATGGGTACCTGTCTACAAGAGAAGAACCTGACCGTTGAAGATTTTGGCGGCCCTGCTCTTGAGGGTTGTAATGAGAATCTGAATTTCACGCGGCCTGATATCCCCCGCGAGATTCATGAAGCTTATTTCAGAGCGGGTGCAGATATTGTGGAAACCAATACCTTTGGTGCCACTCCTCTCGTTCTGGCCGAATACGGTCTTGAGCATAAAGCCCTTGAAGTTAATCGCGTGGCCGCACAAATTGCAAAAGAGGCGGCCCGGGCTTGTCAAACCAAGGACCAGCCCCGCTGGGTGGCCGGCTCTATGGGACCCACTACCAAGGCCCTATCCGTGACCGGAGGCGTAAGCCTGGACGAGTTGATTCACAGCTATAGGGTTCAGGCCAGTGGCTTGATTCAGGGGGAGGTTGATTTTTTGCTTCTTGAAACCACTCAGGACACCATGAATTTAAGGGCTGGAATCGAAGGTGTGTTTCAGGCCATTTTGGAACTATCTCGACCGATTCCGCTTTTGATCTCAGCCACCATTGAGCCCACAGGTACCATGCTGGCAGGTCAGGGGGTTGAGGCCCTTTGTACGGCACTTTCCCATCTCAAACTTCTGGGTCTGGGGATGAATTGTTCCACCGGACCTGAGTTTATGACCTCGCATGTGCGTGCTCTGGCTGAGCTTTCCCCTTTTCCTGTTTTTTGTATGCCCAATGCCGGTCTTCCCAATGAGGACGGAGAATATGATGAAAGCCCTCAGGATATGGGGCGGCATCTTCAAAATTTTGCCGATCATGGATGGTTGAATATCATCGGGGGTTGTTGTGGAACCAGCCCTGAATATACAACTTGGTTTCATCAAATTCGGCAGTCGTGGCAACCTAGAGAGGTTGCTCCCCGCAAGGGCTCTTTTGTGTCAGGGATCGAGTTTCTGGAGATTGAGGAAGACAACCGCCCGCTATTGGTGGGTGAGCGTACCAATATCATAGGCTCTAAAAAATTCAAAAAGCTAATCATCAAAGAGGCATTTGAGGAAGCCGCTGAAGTTGGACGAAAACAGGTCAAAAAAGGCGGACAGATTCTCGATGTTTGTCTGGCAAATCCTGACCGCGAAGAACTTGAGGACATGCGCTCCTTCTTACCTGAACTGGTCAAGAAAGTGCGGGTGCCGGTGATGATTGATTCCACGAATGATGGTGTTTTTGATTTTGCTTTGCAGAATCTTCCGGGGAAATGTCTTCTCAACTCCGTAAATCTTGAGGAAGGCGAAGCTCGTTTTGAGCGTGTGTCAGGATTGATTCGCCGTCATGGAGGATCTTTAGTGGTGGGCTGCATTGATGAAGATCCCGACGCAGGCATGGCTGTGACCACAGAGCGAAAGCTTGAAATCGCAAAGCGTTCCCATAAACTACTGACCGAAAAATATGGAATCCCCGAGGAAGATCTGATTTTTGATCCTCTGGTATTTCCTTGCGGTACAGGGGATGAAAACTATGTGACCTCTGCCAAAGAGACCGTCAGTGGATTGCGTGAAATCAAATCCAAATTTCCGCGTTGTAAAACCATTTTGGGGATTTCCAATGTTAGCTTTGGTCTGCCTCCTGCCGGTCGTGAGGTTCTAAACTCTGTCTTTCTCTACCACTGCACAAAAGCAGGTTTAGACCTTGCCATTGTTAATACCGAGAAAATCGAAAGGCTATCTGGGATTGGAAAGCGTGAACGTGAACTGGCCGAAAAACTCATTTTTGATAATACTCCGGTAGCAGTTGAAGAGTTCGCCAATTACTTCCGGGAAAGAAAACCCAAAGCCAAGCCTTCCGAGATGGAGCACCTCAGTGTTGAGGAGCGGCTCAAGATTTGTCTGGTAGAGGGGACTAAAGAGGGCCTTATTCCCCTTTTAGATCAGGCACTTAAAAAATACAGACCCCTTGAGGTCATTAACCAGCCTCTCATGGACGGCATGAATGAAGTGGGACGACTCTTTAACGATAATCAGTTGATTGTGGCCGAAGTGCTACAGTCTGCTGGCGTCATGAAAACCTCCGTAACCTACCTAGAGGGTTTTATGGAAAAAGGAGAGGGTGGGGCTTGCAAGGCAAAATTTCTATTGGCCACAGTCAAGGGAGATGTTCATGATATTGGCAAAAATCTCGTGGATATGATTTTTGGAAATAATGGCTATGAAATCATCAACCTTGGGATCAAAGTGGTCTCTGAAAAGCTCATTGAAGCTTATAGGGAGCATAAGCCAGATTATATTGGTTTGAGCGGGCTTTTGGTTAAATCAGCCATTGAGATGGCCAACACGGCCGAAGATTTGAAAACGGCGGGAATCTCAGTTCCACTTTTCGTGGGTGGGGCCGCTTTGAGCCGTTCTTTTTGTGATCGAAAAATCGCCCCGCGCTACGGTGCGCCTGTTCTCTATGCTGTCGATGCTATGACCGGACTGGAGATGCTCAACTCTGTAGCAGATGAGAAAAAAAGAGACAGCTTTATGCAGGCTTACGCCAAAGCCAGCCCAAGTTCAGAGTCGGTGAAGGCTCCAACCCAAAAACCGCTCAAAGAAGAAATTTATGAGGTTTCGCATACTGAGCCAAGAGAACAACCGCAAATCTTTAAGCGTCAAATTTTTAAATTAAAAGATGCGGGTAAAGCTTTTGATTTCATCAATGAGCAATTCTTTTTCACCCAGCATCTTGGCTTCAAAGGCTCGATTAAGATGGCCTTGAAAAAGCGTGATGAGAAAGCCCTGAGACTTTATGATCAGGTGCAAACACTAAAAGATGAGATTCTTTCAAAAGACTGGTTCGAATGTCGTGGAGTTTTCCAGTTTTTTAAAGCCGCCAGTATTAAGAATAAGACCCAGATATTCTCCCCTGAGGGTGGGATCTTGGAGGAGATCCAGTTTCCGCGCCAGAGCGCGGGAAAGCGCCTTTCTGCTGCTGATTTCCTGGGTCCATCAGATAAAACCCCCAGAGACACAACGGCTTTGTTTGCGGTTAGTCCTGGAAGCCATTACCGTGAAATCAGTGATCGCTTTAAGCGTGATGGTGATCTTCTAAACTCGCATATGATTTTGGCTTTGGCGGTGGAGACCGCCGAGGCTCTGGCGGAGTTGGTACATTTAGAAATTCGAAAGCAGTGGGGAATTGCGGAAGATCTTGAAGTTTCAGAGGTTTTGCGTGCCAAATATCAAGGAATTCGCCTTAGTTTCGGATATCCGGCTTGTCCAGACCTGGACGATCAGCAAAAGATCTTTAAACTGATTAAACCTCAGGATATAGGTATCGAACTAACGGAATCCATGATGATGGAACCCGAGGCCTCAGTTTCGGCCCTGGTGTTTTCGCATCCGCAGGCGCAGTATTTTAAGGTTTGAGAAGAGGAAGCGGGGGTAGGTGAGGATGGCTAAAGATAGGACCGAAAAAAAACTGGGTTTGGTAGCGGGTTATGGCGATATGCCCGTGGAAATCATCCGGTCTGCTGAGCGTGAGGGTTATGCCATCGTCTGCATTGCTTTGCGAGGCATGGCTCACGAAAATTACGCCAGTCTGACTCCTTATTCCCTCTATGTGGATCTCGGAGAGATTGATAAAACCATCGGGTTTTTTAAATCTCATCAGGTTTCAGAGCTATTTTTTGCGGGGAAGGTAGATAAAACACGGCTCTTTTCTGAGGATTTTCAGATGGACTCCAGGGCATCCGGGTTGATGGAGGAACTGGAGCAAGGCAATGATGACGCCATTCTCACAGGATTGGCAGATCTTTTTGAAAGCACCGGTCTGAAGATTCTGGACTCAACTCGATTTCTCAAAACAATTTTGCCAAAAAAAGGCGTTTTAACGGCTCATTCCATCCCCGAATGCGTTCAGCAGGATATCGATTTTGGTTATAAGACGGCCAAGAAAATCGCAGAGCTTGATATCGGGCAGACTGTGGTGGTGAAAAGTGGAGCGGTGTTAGCCGTAGAGGCTATTGAAGGTACGGATAAGGCTATTTTGAGAGGTGGGGACCTTGGTAGAGAGGGTTCCGTGGTGGTCAAGGTGGCCAAACCCGAACAGGACTTTCGTTTTGATGTCCCTACCATTGGAAAAGATACTCTTAAAGCCTGTATCAAAGCCAAGGTTAGCGCTCTGGCCTTTGATTCCGGCTCGACCATCGTTTTGGATTCGGATGAAGTATTGACTCTGGCCAGAAAACATAAGATTCATTTGGTGTCAATCTAAGGGGAGAAGGAACTAGAGAACTATCGGAACTATAGGAATCATCGGAATGGGGAAAGAGAAGAGGAAGCGATCGTAGCAATGGGAGCAATAGTAATAATGGAATGGGGGAAAAAGACGGGGTGCAATTCTTCTTTTAGGGGTTTGATTGAATGAGTGCTGTGGTTCCCTCTAGGGTTTTGATGCTTGCTGGTGAAGAGAGTGGTGATTTGCACGGCTCTCATCTGGTGAAGGCTTTGCTTGCTGGAAAAACTCCGCCGCAGGTTTTTGCCTTTGGCGGTGAGCGTATGCGTCAGGCCGGTGCGGAATTGATCGTCAATACATTGAAGAACTCAGTGGTTGGAATTAGTGAAGTCATAAGGTCATTACCTGCCTTGATGGGGCGTGCGCGCGAGGTGAAGGATTGGATTGCCCGGCACCCTGTAGATGTAACCATTTTGATCGACTTTCCCGGATTTCATTTGCGCTTATTGCCTCATTTGGCTTCTTTGGGTAAGACGGTCTATTTCATCCCCCCCAAGGTTTGGGTTTGGCGTGCGAACAGAGCGGAGCAACTCCTGCGCTATTGTGATCGTATCTACACCATTTTCCCCTTTGAGAAAGACTACTTCTCTGAGAAAACCCGCTATTTTGGTCACCCTCTGGTGGATGTTGTTAAAGCTTCCAAAAAACGTGAGGAATTTTTGGGTTCTCTTGAATTGAATCCTGATCTTCGCTACCTGGCGCTGGTGCCTGGTTCGCGTGAGCAGGAAATATCAAAGATGCTACCCCTGTTCCTACAGGCAGCTGAGAGATTGGCAGGGCGCAAGGATTTAGGAGGGTTTTTAATTCCCAAGGCTTCGTCTATAGACAAGGCTTGCTATCAAATTCCAAAAAGGGTGGGTACTCTCCCGTTGATCTTGGTTGAGAAAGACTCCTACTCTCTTTTAAATGCTTGTGATCTCGCTCTGGCAACCTCGGGAACCGTGACCCTCGAAGCGTCAATTTTAAATACTCCCATGATTATTTCCAATCAGGGGTCCTGGATCACCTATATGGCTTTCAAGACTCTTTCTCGTATTCCTTTTTTGGGGTTGCCCAATATTTTGGGGGGCAAGGAAATTTGCCCGGAGCTACTTCAAAATGAGGCAAGCGCCGAAAATCTGGAACATTTCGCCTCTCTTTATCTGGACTCACCTCGTATTTTGGAAGATCAGGTTCGTGAACTCAAAAAAGTGAACTCAAAACTAGGTCAACCGGGAGTCTTTGAAAAAATCGCGGATGATATTGTTGAGGAGTACCTTCAATGAGGGAGTTTGCCAGGGTTTTGACCCCCGGAATCCGCGATTGGCCCTTGGTTCTACTTTGCTTTTTTGCATCTGCAATGGTGGCTTTTGCCACTATGTATAACGCTGAGATCTTAAGAAAACTTCTCGATGAAGTTCTGGTCGCTCCGCCTGGGGCGGTGGGTGGTGAGTTTCTGAGGGATCGCTCGGATAATCTCTATCTTATTATCGCTCTGGCAGTGGGTGTTACGGTCATGAAAGGCCTTGGAACTTTCACTCAGACCTATGGGATGTCCCATGTCTGCCAAAAGCTGGTTTTGAATCTAAAGATAAAATTCTATGCCCATCTTCAGCGCTTACCCCTGTCCTTTTACGCAAAAAATCGCACGGGAGATCTGGTAAGCCGACTCAACGGAGACATGCTGATCATTGAACAAGGGCTTCAGACCTTGATTCGAGTTATGGCAGACCCGCTGATTATTTTGGTCCTGGTGGGCTATATGTTCTACCGCGATTGGCGTTTAGCTCTGGGTATTTTTCTTATCCTGCCGGTGATTGGTATTTTGGTGCGCTGGCTTTCTGCTCGTCTGCGGAGGGCAGGTCGTCTACTTCAAAACAAGGTGGGTGATGTCTCAGCTTTGATTCAAGAATCTGTGACAGGCATTAAAATTATCAAAGCCTTTCGCATGGAGGAAGAAAAACTAAAGTTCTTTGCAGAGGAGTGCAAAGCCAGTTTTCGATTTTCCATGAAAAGCGTCAAATACAACGCTATGAATTCCCCAGTCGTCGAGTTTGCCGATGCTCTGGGAATTGCCCTTATGATTTATTTAGGTTCCCACGCTGTAATTCAGGGCCGTTTGACGCCAGGAGAGCTGATCGGTTTTTTAACCTCACTTGGACTTTTGTTTCACCCTCTAAAGAAGTTGACCAATGGTAATGCTCTTATCCAGCAGTCCACCGGTGCTGTGAACCGCGTTTTCGAGGTGCTTGGGGAAACAGAGGAATCTTTTGATGCGGGCCGAGACTTGCCTGAAAATACTCGAGCCTGTTTGGAGCTGAAAAATGTGAGTTTTAGCTTTGAAGGGGATAGAGCTGTTCTCAAGGATGTTTCTTTGAAGGTGGATGAGGGAGATTTGGTAGCCCTAGTAGGCCCGTCGGGCGGAGGAAAAACGACCTTGGTTAGCCTACTTCCTCGATTTTATGAGTGTAGCGAGGGTGCGATTCTTTTGGATGGTATGGATATTTCGCAGTTAAATCTCGGAAAGTACCGGCAACTTTTTGGGATTGTCCCTCAAGAGGTCGTTCTATTTCAGGGGAGTATCGAGGACAATATTCGCTTTGCCAAACCTAAAGCCAGTCTAGAGGAGATTCAAGCTGCCTGTGTTTCAGCCAATGCCCATGATTTCATTATGAGCCTTGAGAAAGGCTATAGCACTCACCTGTCTGAGATGGGGGTCGGGCTCTCGGGGGGCCAGCGTCAGCGTCTTGCCATTGCCAGAGCTTTGTTAAAGGATCCACGTATCCTCATTCTTGATGAAGCCACATCAGCCCTTGATTCCGAATCCGAGAAGCTTGTTCAGGACGCCCTGGAGAGAGTAATGAAAGGCAGAACGACCTTTGTAATAGCACATAGGATCTCTACCATTGTCAATGCCGGGTGCATCGTCGTTCTCAACCAGGGCCGTATTGAAGCTCAGGGGTCACATCTCGAGCTTTTGAAGAATTCCAGCATTTACCCCGGGCTTTGTAAATCCTCCGGATCAGGGGGGATGGCTTGATGATTAGGCTCCACAAAAAAGTTTTTGTCTCCGCAGGCGAGTATTCGGGCAGTGTTTATGTGGCGGCCGTGATTCGTGAACTCAAAGAGCGTTATCCGGGTCTCGAGTTTGAAGGTGTGGGAGGATGTGAACTTGAAAATGCCGGGGTGCGGATTCTTCACAATTCAGATCGTTGGGGTTCCATAGGAATTGTGGAAGCCTTAAAGCGCTGGAAGTTGATTTTGATTCATTTTCAGATTTGTGCACATCTCGAAAAATCCAAACCTGATCTTCTGATTTTGGCAGACTATCCAGGTTTCAATATGGCTCTTTGTCGTAAAGCTCGAGAGATGGGAATCCCTACGGTTTATCTTTTCCCCCCACGGAAATTTGCGCGTAGCGCCAACTCAGTTCGGGACGCAGCTTCACAAATATCTCGCGTGGCGGCCGAATTTAAAACCACCTTTGATACCTATGAGGAAGCCGGAGCCCGTGTAGACTTTGTGGGTCACCCCATGATTGATATGCTTCCCCGCCCGGATCGTACTCAGTTACGGTCCAAGCTGAATCTGAAGTCGGATGAAAAAGTTGTTTTGCTTATGCCGGGTTCGCGCCATCAGGAACTGGCTCTGCTCTTGCCATTATACAAAGACCTGGTGGTGGATCTTGCCAGCCAGAAGAAAGGTCTGCGGTTTCACCTCCTGGGTGCCGGGAACCTCAAAGATGAAGAAAATATAAAATCAAAATTTGAATCTTTTGTTTCGGACTTAAAGCAACGTGAGATTCCTATTGAGCTGTTTTGGAAAAACCGTTTTGAGCAGATGTCTATTTCTGATTTTGCCATTGTTACTTCGGGTACGGCCACATTGGAATTGGCTTACTATAATGTTCCCATGGTGATTTGCTATAAGGTGACGCGTATGACAGCTTTTTTGGCACGGTTTTTCTCGCGGATTCCCCCTTATATTGGTCTTCCCAACCTCTTGGCCAACAACCTGATTGTGCCTGAATTTGTGCAGGAGAAGGCCCGTGCTCCTGAGATTGCCAGAGATGTTTTGTCTCGCCTGCAATCGCCAGAAACCCTTGAGAAAATGCGAACCCGTCTGGGTCTTGCCGTAGAGGAATTGGGAGAGCCAGGATCGATCTCAAGAATTATCCAGGTGATTTTGGATGAACTGGGAGTTGAGCCCACTGAGCTTATGGATTCTGAGGTGGCACTGGAAAAATCCCCTCAGGAAGATTCTGCTTTTGGATAGGGTAAGTCTTGAGGCTTTGGGTTTTTCGATCATTTTTTCTTCTGGTTTTTTTCACTCTATTGAGTCTAATCTGTTGGATTTTACCCCGCTCATTCTTGCTTTGGCTTTCCAGGGCACTAGCAAGGATTTTGCAGTTTTTTCCCCTGGGGCCAATGAATCGAAATATCAGCGTGATTAATTCCTATCTGGATTCACAAAACAAGCCTCTTCTTGATTTAAGGACCACGCGCCGTCAAAACCTCTACTTCATGCTCAAGAATATTGTGGATTTCGTATATTTTCTGGTTTTAGGAAAAGGGGGATTGAGTGAACTGGTTAAGGTGGAGGGGCTAGATGGTTTACAGGCTTCTTACGCCAAGGGCCACGGTGTAATCGGACTCTGTCTACATCTTGGAAATTGGGAGCTTGGTGGTGCTGTTTTGACCCGTAATGGTTTTAAGGTTTCATCCCTGGTTTTTGAGCAGCTTGATCCGGTTTTGGGGCTTTTTATCAATAAAGCGCGACATGAGGCTCAGGTGGGACTCCTGCATCAAAGAAGGGGGATTCGTGAGGGTTTGAAGCGACTGCAAAAGGGTGAGCTGGTCGCCGTGCATTCGGATCAGGACGGTACCCGTAAAGGTCATTTTTTGAGATTTTTTGGTTTGCACTCCTCCCTTCCAAGAGTTTTGGAGCTTTTTATCCAAAAGTCGCAGGCCTGTATTCATCCCATGGTTATGATTCATGACTCGCGGTCAGATGGCTATGTCATTCGGTTTTATCCAGAGTTTGAAATCAATCGAGAGGATTTCTCAGATGGATTGGATGAGTTCTACACCAGAGTGCGCGATACCCTTGAGGAGCGCATTCTAGAGTATCCTGAGCAGTGGTTGCTTCTCTATGATCGATTTAAGTTGCGCCATGATTCGCTGCTGCGTGATCAAGGTCTTTTAGAGTCGGCGCGAGTTGAACTGGAAGAGGCCTTAAAGAAATGAGAATTGGAATCACTATGGGAGATCCCTATGGAATCGGTCCAGAGATTCTAGTTGAGGCTTTTCAATCCGCTGGGCAAGAATTGCGATCCTCCCTGGTCATCTTTGGTGACCTTGGGGTTTATGAGCGCCTGGGTATCGAGGTTGAAAAAGAGTTTAAGGATTGTTTTGAGTCCCTGGAAATTCGTCATCTTTCAGAGCCAGGCGGGCCGTGCCTTGAGGGCGGCGAGTGGGCCTTGAGATATTTATGCTCTTCGGTGGCTGCGGCCATGAGCGTTGAAATAGATGGAATTATTACCGGCCCGGTGAGCAAGAAGGCCATTGCAAAGGTTGAGCCGGACTTCATCGATCAAACCAGTTTTTATGGAAAATATCTGGGGGATGACCCAGGCGCGGATCCAATCATGGCATTTTATGGAGAAGGCTTCTCCCTGGCGCTATTAACATCACATCTCAAGCTCTCTGATCTATCCAAGAAGTTTTTAAGCCTGGATTTGGAAAACAAAATTGAGCAGTCCATTTCTGGATTTGAAACCTTGCTGGGCAGAAAGATTCGAGTGGCTGTTTGTGGGTTTAATCCTCATGCCGGTGAAGGAGGTCTGCTCAGCTCCGGTGAGGATGAAAAACTGGCCAGAGCAGTTTCCAATCTTCAAAACCAAAGTTTCGATATTCAAGGCCCCCTACCCGCAGACACCTTGTTTAGACCCGTATTTTTGGAGAATTTAGACCTCGTTATCGCTTGCTACCACGATCAGGGGTTAGCCCCCTTTAAGCAACTCCATTTTGATACGGGAGTAGGGGTTAGTCTGGGGCTTCGCATTCCCCGCATGAGCGTAGACCACGGTACGGCCTTTGATCTCGCCGGAACCGGCAAAGCCAGCTCCAAATCTATGGAAAATGCAATGAGATTGATGGCGGAGGTGTTGGGAAGAAGAATTCAGGAGACAGAAGACAGAAGTCAGAATTAAGATAAAGATTTTTTTCGACCTTTTGAGTGGATCCATCTTTTCTTCATCTTCTCTCACAGCTGTCTCAAAAACTCCTCAATACTTTCTCTGGGGTGAAAATAGAGATAAACGAGAATATTGTAGCTTAGATAGGGATGCCTGCTGAACCACTCGTCTTTGATTCCAGGATCTTTTCCCTGCTTGTCGCTGATGATTTCCTTGAGGAGGGGCAGTACGGTCTGAAGGGGCGTAGAGAATCCCCTTTTTTTGAAGTTCAGGTTTGCAGGAGGTAGGTGAGAACCTAGAAATTTTCGTAATTTTGCTTTGGGTTTTTCGGTGAAGGGAAATCCAGATCCGGGGGTTTTGAAGACCTTTGAGATGAATTCCAAGTCCAGGTAGGGACAGCGCACCTCCAGGGAGTTGGCCATGGAAGCACGGTCAGTTTTAACCAGGACCAGATTGGCCAGATAGAGTCTAAAATAAAAATAAACTACGGCCATCCAGGGCTCTTCAAGGTCAATCTCTTTTTGGGCCAGCGTCTTTGCAAAGTTGAGTGATGTTTGTCGAGCTGCTTGCGGATAAAGGTCGGGGCAGGCACTGGCCATATAGGCACTATGCCTTTCAAGGACAGATCCAGTTTTGCCCCAGGAAAAACGCAGTAATTTCTCAAAAAAGCCCACTCTGCCCCGTGAAGGCTTGCCAATGGTTTTTGCCAGACTTAGAAGCATTCGATGACCGATGGGACTCAGTTTTGGGAGAATACCTTCTACAAGGAAGGTCGGGTATCCAAAAAATATTTCATCTCCGCCGTCACCTCCCAGGACCACCTTTTTTTCTTTAGATACAGCCTTGGTAAGAATATAGGTTGGAATAAAAGATGGGTCTCCAAACGGTTGGTCCATTTTATCGAGAACTTCCACAAGGGTTTCCTTTAGATTTTTTTCAGGAAAGGGAACTCTATAAAATGAAAATCCAAGTGTCCTGGCCAAATGCTCAGCCTCACGGCTCTCGTCAAACTCTGGATCAAGGAAACCTAGGCTATAGCAGTCCAGGGTTTTCACACCCTGTAGATGCAAAGCCAGGGCAATCCCAGACGAGTCCATGCCTCCGCTGAGAAGCAGTCCTACAGGGACATCTGAGAGTAGATGAGCTGAGGCAGTCTCGCCAAGTAGTGTCCCAAAATCATGGGATTTGGGTGTGGAAACGGCCAGAATATCTTCCATGGTCTGGAAAAACTCACGATCCTCACGTTGACCTTTAAAGGCTACCCACTCTCCAGGGAGGACTTCATCCACATCTTTGTAGAGGCTGTGTCCTGGCAGAGATCTTGACCAAAACAGGTATTCCAGCACTCGTGCAAAGTCAGGTTCCAGGGGTTTGAGAGGGCGCAGCTCTGATGAGAAAAGAATGCCCTGGCTGCGGCGTGTAAAATAAAGAGGCTTCATGCCAAAGCTGTCGCGGGCCAGGATGAGGGACTTATCTTGGCTATGATAAAACCCAAGGGCAAACATGCCTCTGAGCCGCTTGAGAATCGAAGTTCCCTGTTTTTTGAGAAGTTCAAAAAGAATGCGGCTGTCTGAGCGAAAATCTGTCTTTAAAAACTCCTTTTGAAGTTCAAGGCAATTATAGATTTCCCCGTTATAGACCAGGATGTTGCCCTGAGGGTCAGAGATAGGTTGAGAACCCTCTTCAAGTCCCAAGATCGAGAGACGGGTCTGTCCGAAAGAACCCATCTCGTTGTGAATGATGCCGCACTCATCCGGTCCACGATGCTGCAAAAGGGAAATCAGACTCTCAATCTCATCACAGGGAGCACCAAAAACCCCTAAAATCCCGCACATGGGAATATTATAGCAGTGAAAGAGGGGGTTAGAGGCCCAATTTTTCAGGTAGATTCTTGGAGGCTGTGAAAACCATTTTCTTGCCCGCTTTATAAGATTCAAGAAGCCCGAATTTTTTTACCATTTCCAAAAGATCGGATCTTGCGGTTTGGTACACCACTCCAAACTCAGCCTGGTGGTCCCGAATGGTAACCATGAACTCCGGGTCTTTGATGGCTCGGTGTAATAAAGTGGTCTGTCTGTCATTCATCGAAGTTTTCAGCATTTTTTGAATGAGGGCGTTTAGCTTCTGGCTCTTGGTCTGTTTTCTTAGAAGATAGTCATGAAGGGACTGAATGCCTCTGGCAATGGTAGAAAGCTGAAAATCTAAAAAATAGGTTACATCGTTATCGTCGCTTGCAGTGTAGAGAAAAGAGCGGGCATATTGGGCCGGGGCTTTTCGCAAAATGGTAGAAATTGAGGTGTATTCCAATAACCAATAGTCTTCTTTGGCCACAAGCCAATAAAAGAGAGCACGGGCGACTCTACCGTTACCGTCTACAAAGGGGTGGAGATAGGCCAGATAATAATGCAGCAAAATAGCCTTTAAGATGGGGTGGATAAATCGGGGTGAAGAATTGCCATTAGCAAAATCACAAAGTAGCTCAAGCCTTTTGTTAAGATAAGCTGCCTTTGGCGGTCGATGCAGAACTCGTCCGTCATTATCCTGAACCGTGACATCGTCAGATCGTCTGAATCCGCCTTCATATTTTCTGCGCCCCAGGGTGCCTGAAGTCAAGCTGTGATGAAGATGCAGGATCAAGTCCTGGCTGAGTTCCCGTTTGCTCAGCAATCTGATTTCTTTCATGGCGCTGTAATTATTGACGATCATGCGCTCGCTCTGATCACGTGGCTCGCGATTGGTGCGCAGTAATTTGCGTGCCTCTTTGCGTGTGGTCGCCGCACCTTCGAGGAGACTGGAACTCGCAGCTTCTTCGACAAGATTGGTGAAGTGAAAGCGGTTTGTATCTGTGTGGCGGATGGGCGTATGGGTTTTAAGGTGCCCGCCAGATTGCTGGTCAATCTGATGCAGTTTTTCAATCAGAGGGTCCACTAGGGCAAATTGAAAGGGGATGCCCTCAGAATCAAGGAGAGGTAGTTTTTTATATAGCAGGCTGCGTGCGATTTTGGTTTGAAACCACCACTGACGATGTTTTAGACCTGCAGGGGCCGCAAGATGGCGCAGTTTATCCCAGGGAAGGTATTGATGGCTAATTACAGGTTCAAATCCTGATCCCAGGGCCTTCTTAACAAGCTTTTGACCCTCCTCGGTTTCAAGGAATTGATCAAAAGGGGGAGGAGAAACAGGTTTTTTCATAAATCCAAACTACTAATTTCATAAAACATTTATAACAAAATATAAATGAAAAACGGGGTTATGTACAAGGGTAAGAAGGTTAGAAGTCTTTAAGATGGTCAGGCTGAAAACCTTATACCTTAATCCCCTTCAGCCTTACAGTCTTTCCTTAAATTCTTAGCATGTGCTATGAGAAGGCATGCGCCGGCTGCGAGCATCAATAGGCTGTGATAGGTGAGATTGCCATGCAAAATATCCTCAAGAAGTAGGCTGGCTAGCATGAAGGTCAAGCCTGTTAGTCCTACAATCAAAGGGCTTAAACAGCGGTGTCGAAGATATCCCTGGACCAGGGCCAGGATGGCCAGAGGGGTCACTACCCAAACCAAAACCTCATGGGTGCTGTCCTCAATTCCAGACAGAAGCGTGGGCATAAAAAACAAAAGCATGGGTACAACTAGACAATGGACCATACATAGCCCCGAGAGGAAGATTCCCGCTCGATCAAGGGTCGAATTGAAGGCCACAGGTCCCGCGCAGGACTGGTGATGATTCTCAGTGCCGCTCATACCGGGCGCCAGTTTAACATGGGGGTCAAGTTTTTAGGCTGTAACACTGAAGGGGGCAGATCTCTTCTCTTTTCTTCAACCCCCTTGGATTCCTCTGCTACCTATGATTCCTTTGATTCTTGATTTTTCATCTTTCCCTCAACTCTTGCAGTCTTTGAGTGATTTCTTCGTAGAGCTTGTAGGCGTTTTGAGCTTTTGAACTTTCCGGTCCATCGTCTTCTACGGCCTGAGTATAGGCTTCATAGGCTTGTACCCTGGCGGCTTCATGTTCGTCGGCGGTGTTGAGGCTATCCAAAACAGGGGACGCATATTGTAAGAAGGCGCCTTGCTGTGGTGAGTCCAGGGCGGCTGCCATCATTTTCTCGTCATCATCGGTCCAGGCCATGTCTGAAAATTCCAGCCAGCGCGGCTCGTAGAGCAAACGCATTTCGGCTTCGATTTCATCAGAGCTGTTACCGCCAGCCATGAGTTCATCGGCTAGCATTCCACCCAGTACAGCTCCAGCAATGGAGCCAAAGGGTGGGAAGATGGCCGATCCGAGCATCATACCTACTGAGGAGCCCATGCCAGAAGCCACCATTTCACCAATTCCGCGCTCTCCCAGGTGACCGGTCAATAAATCGCCACCTACGATGGCACCCATCATAAACGGAAAGATTTGAGCCACGGGTCGAATAAATCCGGGAAGCATGTTCTGGATCGTGTGCAGAGCAATCTTTCCAAAGCCTGTAGCCATGCCCTTTTGAACCAGCAAGCCCCCAGCAAAAGCTCCAGAGGTCCCTAGAACAAATTGGGGGGTGGCGACAAAATCGAGGGCATCGCCAATACTTACATCGTCCCCGCTACGCACTTGGTCCACAATATTGAGGATTCCCTGAACTCCGGCCGCAATGACCGCAAAATGCAAACCATCACGAACATAGGACCTTGATACGGCGGCGGGCTCCGTTTTGAGTTTATTGAGAGCGCCGGTTTTTTTCACCTGCATGCCCTCAAGCTTCTGGATTTGTTTGGGGTCTGCTCCAGCCTTTTTCAGAGATTGAATTTGTTTGCCCAACTCAGTGATTTCACCCTGGAGCTTAACACCCTGGGGTCCAATCTGGGCTTTGGTATTCTCGGCGTGTAAGGCTTCTTTTAGGGCTTTGAGTTGGCTGAGCTTCTTGGGTGATTTACCACTGGCTTCAAGTTTGGCTATATCTCCGTTGAGGACTTCAATTTTAGCTTTCAAGGCTTGCGAAATCTGATCACGCTTAACCTCGTAACCACTGCGTCCCGTCTCGGCATCGGCTTTTCCGCCCAGGACCTTGTCCGTGACTCGATCACCGACACGCTTGGCCCGTGCTACGATATCTTGGACTCCTTTACCCTTAAGATCACCCATTC
>CAZRLV010000025.1:0-18340 GCA_964600955.1 uncultured bacterium | reverse complement strand
CCGAAAAAGTCGCTCTACCACTGATTCTATGGGGGGGGGTGGATTGCATTAGATGGGTTAATGGGCTACACTCGCCCTCCAACTTCGATTACCGAAAAATTAAAAAATTAACCCATGAAAGGTGGTTTCCATGAATCATACAGCCTTTATTTACAGCTCTCACAATTGTAGTGAGTATATACATCGCGACTGGATCGTAAATCGCGCTCTTCAGAGTGATGACAACAAAACAATTTTGCACTTGCCTATGTCCGAAGGCGGCAGCGGTGGTGAATATGGCACGCCTCAGCAATACGGTTGGGGAAAATTCGAGTGGTACTTCAATTTCTTTCGCAAGTATGGACTCAAATCCTATCCATTTTACTGGTCTGATGACATGACCAAACAAGATGCCGAGGAGTATTTCGACTTGCTTGCCAGTAGCGAGGTTGTTGTACTGGGTGGTGGAAACAGTTCGGTAGGTCTAGCTCGTTATAAGGCCATGGGGGAGTATTTTTTCGGGGATCGTGACCTGACTCGAAAAGTGCTACATGACCGAGCGGCTCGCGGTAAGTTGACCGTAGGATTTTCAGCCGGAGCGGATCAATTGGCTGAAACTTTGGCCAGTGAAATCCATAGTGACCTTCAAGACCCTGAGGGTTTTGGCCTCTGTCATAACATTATGTCCACCCTGCATTATGAGCCGGGTCGGGATGAGGAGCTCTCTCACGGGGCACAGAAATTCCCTGAGAATATGGTTTTTGGGTTACCGAATGATTCTGGTATTGGTGTTTCTCAAGGGACATTGTCATCCGGAAATATCTGGCAAATCATTGACTTTGTAACCGATAAGTCTTGGGACCTCCCCAATGATGCGGCTCATATCAAAACTCGCCAGGGTGTAGGCATAAAGCATTATTACAGCGATGGGCATCGAACCTGGGAATTCCAGGGTGGAGATCGCATGGCTCGCATCGTAGCTCCAGATAGTAGCTGGCAGGATGCTTATATCTTTACGCGCGGTACCTGTTTCCATTACGGACCTCAAACTCAGGTTGGGTTTGAGTCTGCGGCTGAAGTATTCGAGCACTACTAGAATTTATTCATCGAGAGGGTCGTCGGCATAGGCGGCCTTCTCGATAAACCATCCATAGAGCGAAGGCACTCCAATTCTAATATCAATATTGAATTGCACCTTATAGGGGTGGTGTAGGAATATCGCCTTTGAGCGGTTGCGAAAGATATGCAACTTATGGTCAAAGAGGACTTTGTCGAATTTGGAAATGGTTTGCAAATCTGAGAGGGCCGATTCTACGCAGTCAATAAGTTCCTCATCACCAAGCTCTGAAAAGTGCTGGGACAGTAGTTCACCAATTACGGGTATATAGGCCCGCGGCTCCATATAAGAGATTTTTTCCTCCAGGCTGTGCTGCGAAGGAAGGGTTTTGATACAACCCACAACCACGTCCTGGTTTGAGGCGTTTAAGGCGAAGCGCAGCGCCCGATAGGTTTGCGATGCCACCAGCATTTTTTGCTCGTCGCTATATTCTTTGAGGCGGGCAGGGGTGATACGCGGGAGATAGGGGGAGATTTTGATACTCAGCGCCTGCACAGCGTCAATACGGGTCTGCATATCTACGTTGATTCCCCGATGGATCTTTGCGGGATCAAGAAAAGACAGATCTGCCATAAGTCGAGTAGGATCTTCACCTACTATCGCTTCTGGCTGGGGGGTGTCCTCTTCTTCAATCTCGTCCTCGACGGACTCCTCTTCGGGAGGAAATAAGATAGACTTGATTTTGGCACCAAAGCGGTTGTGGTCAAGAGGTTTGGCGAAAAACCCTGAGACCCCCAAGGTCATACATTCCTTGATATAGGATTTTGTTGTATGCCCGGTGAGCATGACAACCGGTAGTTCAGAGTCTCGATCTCGAATATGAGATAAAGTCTGAAGCCCGTCTTGTACAGGCATGGAGATACCATAAACGACGAGGGAAATCCTATGGCGGTTGGCCCAGAGGATATCCTCACCCTCTTTTCCACTTGCGGCCTCCATCACAACACAGTCCATGGCTTTAAGGAAATTGCGCAAAAGAACCCTAGAGACAAGTTCGTCTTCAATGATGAGGACATGGGGCTTTAGCCCGGTCATGGACACCTCTTTCTGCTCGCTAATCGCCGATACGAGATTCCAAGTTATCATGTTTGAGGGTGTAGGGTCCACTTGATGCCATCGAAAACTCTGGTCAACCCTCTGGCCATGGTCTCCAGTGTGGAGGTGGTGCCCACGGATGAATTGCGTGAAGCTTCTCAACTGCTACGGAGAAGTGGAGCAGCCCCATGAACGGGGCTATTGGAATGACAGGCTTGATTTTACAGACAAATCTGGATCCTCGACAGATGGAATATGCTACGATCGCCAAGAATTCAGCAGAGTCCCTGCTGGGAATTATCAATGATATTTTGGATGTGCTTTTTGAAACCGCCGGCAAAAAGGGTGTTCTTTTGGCTACGCGCTATCCTCAGGAACTACCCACACGTTTTTTGGGCGATCCGGGTCGTGTACGTCAGATTCTAAAAGGTCATGGGTTGGAGGTGGACCTGGCTGAAGATGGAAAACTTTGTTTGGAAGCCATGGAAGAAACTGTCTATGACGTCATTTTCATGGACTGCCAGATGCCGGTGATGGACGGCCTTGAGGCAGCGGCCCAAGTTTGCCTAAGAAAGGGTGAGAATTGGAGCGCCCCTGTTATCGCTCTTACGGCCCGAAGAACCAAGAAGTGCGACTATAGAAAAGGGCGAGGCAGAGAAATCGCATCCCTTTTCTTGAGGTGGGTGAGTTCCCAGCTAGCTAGATAATTTCCCGAAAAAGCTCTCTACGGGGGTTGGGGATGACGACAGATGAGACCACCATTCCACGATCAGAAGCCGTAGATTGTGCAATGTCCATACTGGCTCGTACACTGGACAAGTCTCCGGTGATCAATAAAAATCCCTTGCCCCCGACGGCCATGGCGAGATGAACTCTGAACACTTGTCCGTCGGATGTCTTGGCAGCTGCGTCGGCTGCTTCCACGATGCTTGCAACAGAAAAGGTTTCCAAGATGCCAAGCGCTCCGAGGTTTTGCTCGTCGAGGGCAATGGAACCCCCGATGGCTTTGAACACATCGCCGTGAATCTGGGGAATGACAAGTTCTTCAATCAAAACCCCTCGCGCGGTTTCAGCCCCTTTTTCTATTGCGGCTTGGACCTCTGAAACTTCCCCCCCTACGACAACCATGTATTTTCCGGAACAAATACTGCGTGCCATCAGAAGTTTGACATGGGCTGCTTTTAGCATGGCATCCTGAGCCTCGTAGCCTCTGGCGATAGAAGAGGTCTCAATCATTCCCATTGCATCCATTTCCATGCTCTACCCCCGAATTCTAATCCCGTTTTCAATGGCTAAAACTTCGCCCGAAAGACTCGCGTGTATACAGGCCCCCATAGCCCCTGCCGGGGGCACGGCAATTCTTTGTCCTCGTTGGAAAATTTCACCCTTTGCCAGCAAAGGGTTAGCGGGTGCTCCCAGATGTTGAGAAAGAGGGATAAAGACTTCTGAAGACCCAATTTGGCCCGGCTTTAAAGGAGCCTCATTTTTGAAGCGATCGAGATCTAATTTGCGCATCAGCTTTGGAATGGGTGCCTTGCGAAATTCAGCCATGGAATGAGCCTCAACACTGCCCGGTTCAAAGCTCAGGCGGCCCTCAGTCTTCTTTTTAATAGCCCATTTTAAATTCGTTGAAATATTCTTGGGGTCCAGGTCTTCGGGGCAGGCGTATAAACTGCATAAATTGCACTCACAGCAAAATTCAGCCCCTGCGATAAGATCCTGGTTGCTGGTGGCAAAGCCCATATTTCTCATATTTTTGTGGGGCTCTATGGGGTGACCTAGCAGGTAGCGGGGGCAGAGTTCTGTGCAGAAATTACACTGGTCACACGAGGCTTTGGCAATTTTTTCATATGCGGCCCGAGGCTGGGCGTAGCGTTGGATCAGATCATGAGAGCGGTCCAAAACTAAAATTCCCCCGGTGGTTTTTGTTATAGGAGTTGATAAGTCCTCGGTAAGGGCTCCCATCATGGGCCCCCCAAGCAGTAAGACAGGATCTTCACAGGTTATGGGGCCAGCGGCAGAAATAGCGTCTTTGCAAGTGCTACCGATAAGAACCTCGAGGCTCATGGGGCTCTCAACTTCACCGACAACACTAAGAAAAGATGTTGTCACGGGTTCCTTTTTTTGAATATTTAACAGAGTTTCAACATTGCTGACGATACATCCAGCACTTAATGGAATTTGCCCTGGAGCAACCACCCGGCCGGTGGCTTCATAAACCAAAGTCACTTCATCTCCCGCCGGATAAAAGTTTCCAAGACGGCAAAACTCCAATGGGCTGGTCATGTAGGGTTCCAGGGCTTCAAAAACGTATCCGTATTTTTCTTTAATACCCACAATTCCACGTCGTGCTCCAACCAGTTTCATGACTTCTCGCAGTCCATTTAGGCATTCTTCCGGCCAAGTTTTGAGAAGCTGCTTGTCTTTATGGAGCAGAGGTTCGCATTCGGCTGCGTTCATAATGACGATCTCAGCCTCTGCGTTAAATTTTATATGCGCAGGAAAACCTGCGCCGCCTGCCCCGACGATTCCGCAATTGTAAATGGTATCTAGAGCATCTTGCGACATGTCGATGGCCTTAGGTTAGTTTATGTCCAGGCTGGAATCCATGGCCCTGCGTTGATCAGAGTCAAATACTTCCTCGCCGTTGAGGGCAAAATAGACACAGGAGCCAGTGCGCTTACCTGCACGGTATTTGCAGGTTCTTTGTCTGCGCCCATTGGGCCAATAATCGGTTCGAGGGCCGTAGACATCCCCGCGACGATAGCTAACTTCACGTAGGAGCTTACCCGTGTCTCCGTAAAATCGGGAGGGCCCATTGAGTTTGCCATCCTGATACACCGAACTCTCCAAAACCATACCCTGTGGGCTAAGTCGGGCATGGAGACCATGGAGCACCCCTTGCTTGAAAGACTTTTTTTCGAGCAGGTTAGATTTTGAGTCATATAATTTCTCTTCACCATGAATGAGATTATTGGCGTATGGGACTTCTCGCTTAAGGGCCTGATTCTCAAAATACTCCTGGAAGAGACCATGCTTTTTGTCGCGGTGATAATTGACACGGGCTTTGCGTGCCCCGCTTTTATAATAGGAGATCCAAATTCCCTCACGGACCCCTAATCGAAACGAAGAGACCTGTTCCACCTGGCCGGATTCATAATAAAGAGTCGCGGGACCGTGCAGCCGATCATCTTTATAAACCCGCTCCTCCTTTTTTTGCCCTCCAGGGTAATAGAGAGTCGATTTCCCGCTTTTTTTTCCCTGGGTATAATTCAATACAACGCGGGCGTGCCCCTCGGAATCGAACTCCTCATAGACTCCCTCACGCAAGTCCTTATGATAGGTCTCTTTAAGGCGCAGTTTTCCATTGGGGTACCAGTAGCGAAATACCCCCTCTTTGAGCCCCTTTAGAAAAACCTCCTCGGACCTCTGGGCTCCGAGGGGAAACCAGGATTGAACTCGCGATTGAGATCCCTGATGTTTTTCATGATAGATCAGAACCTTACGCTCAGACCATTTGCGAACACCAATAACTCTCCCCCCCTCCCAGTTTCGCTCTAGAAAAAGGCTTCCATGAGGATACCAATGCTTTTCCAGGCCCAGCTTTGAGCCTTTGTGGGGCCCTGCTCCAAATTTAGCAAAAGCCAGCTTTTTGCGCCCGTTCTGATAGCGTTCAAGGGTGGGACGTATGCGATAGTCCACGAGTCGCCCCTTAATTCTTTGGCGAAATCCAGACAAAACCTGATCTCGTGTATAGGTTTTCTCACTCAGGATTCGTCCGGCTTCAAACTGAGAACGGACACGCACGACCCCTTCAGGATAGTACTCAAGACTTTCACCATCGCGCTTACCGCCTAGAAAATTTATGAGCCTCTTCAGTGACCCATCCAGAAAATATTCTTTTAACGAACCTTCACGTAAGCCACTTTGAAAGGAAACTTCAGTTTTTAGGCTTCCCTGCAAAAAGAATTCTTTGAACAATCCATGAAACTGACCGGCTTCAAGAGAAATAGAGCGTTTCAAATTGCCATTTCTGAAGTAAACCAGAAATTTTCCATGCAGGTGCTTATCTTTGATTTGGAACTCAAACTGAGGTTTTCCCTCTTCAAAAAAAGCCTGAAAGCCCTCAACGATAACGGGTCGATGATTTTCATCAAGAGCTGACTGGTAAATATAGCGCGGCTTTCCAGAGGGGTAGAGTTCTTGGATCTGGACCTGATCTTCACGGCAACCCAGGAAAAATAAGCTGAGCAGTGGCAGACCTCGTAAGGCAAGGAGCCAAAGATTTGGGATTAGGCTAAACATGAGCTAGAGTTTTTTAACAGTATAGCCATGATCTCTTTTTCGCAAAACCCGAATTTTTTCAATTTTATCTCCTTTGACCAGACGATCTGCAACTTTCATCCCCTCGAGAACTCGCCCAAAAACAGCATGTTTCCCGTTGAGCCAATAGGTTGGTACCACGGTAAGAAAGAACTGACTTCCATCCGTATTTAAGCCCGCGTTTGCATAGGACAATACGCCTCTAAAATGGTTGCGTCGAGAGATTTCCGTTTTAATTTTGTACCCTGGCCCCCCCTGTCCGTCATTTTTGGGGTCGTTATCCCTGGAGTTGGGATCTCCCCCCTGGGCCATGAAGGCTGGCAGAACTCGATGAAACTTTTGTCCGTCATAGTATTTTTTCTCCACCAATTGAATAAAATTGGCTACAGCATTAGGGGCGTCATCCTCAAACAGTTCAAGGATCAGGATTCCGCGACTGGTCTTGATTTCAACCCGGGGCAGATTTTTATCCGCTTTGCGAAAGCTGAGTTCCTGCTTGTGCTGTTCCCAGATCTTCTCGATGGATAAAAGTTGTCTTGAGGCTTGTACGCGCGTGGCTGGATCCGCTTCAAGTTGTTTTAGTAGGGAGATGGACTCCTTGAAACTCTGCAAATAGAACAGACTTTGGGCCAGAGGCATTCTCAAGGAGGCCCGTTCTTCATCAGTAGCTTTAGCATTCAACGCTGTTTTTAATACCTTGATGGCCTCCTCAAACTCGTTGCCCTGGTTATGGGTCATGGCTAAATCCAGGGCTTGGGCCGCATTGAGGGGGGCACCCTTGGCCGCAGCTTGAAGTTGGACAATCTTTTCCTGACGCATTCCAAGCTGGCCCAGAACAGCGGCGTAAATCAGCCTGTGCTTTCGCGTTCCTTTAGGAGTCTTTAGGAATTTGCTAATTCGCCCAAGATAGGACTTCAAGTCCTTTGCCAAGATCCCTTTATCTTTTTGCAAAACCTGGACTCCCTGAAAATAGTTTTGCATAAACTCTTGAACCTGAGGTCCGGAACCCCTGGATTGAAGAAGCATGAGCTGCTTCCTCTGGCCCTGGAGCTGGCCCTCGAGCATTTGCAGTCGCCCCGCTCTTTTTTGCAGCCCCTCATAGTCTTTCTCAAGAGCTCGTCCGGGCCCTGGTTCTTCCTTTTTCAATAGCTTGGTTTTTTCCTGCGAAGTCTGCTTCTTGCCTTTGGGTTTTTCAGGCTCCAGATAGTTTTCAGATGCAAAGCCCCTAAAAGGGATTTGTGTCAGAACGAGGATTAGGAATCCAGTTTTAAAATTAAGCATTTGATCTCCTTAAATATGGGTTTAATTTATTTTCTAGAGGGTGTGAGGGCACGCGAGAGAATCTTGGTGCCCCCAGGGTTAACATAGAATTCTAATCGAGACATTTTCTCGGCTATGGCCAGCTCAAGCTCGCCAATATGGACGACCACCCCTGGGTATATTGTGCCGCCAATGCGCAAAAAAGCCGTCTGAGCCGGCTCCATTTTTTCTTCGAGTGATGCCTGTACCTCGTGAATTTCCTTGAGCTCATTTTCAAGAAGCCTTAGATTGCCCTGGAGTTTTTCAAGGACAACGCACTTTTGGGCCTTGGATAGCTTTGATTTCGTACCTTCATTTTTCAGCTTATTTAGCCCCTCAGTTACGGTATCAATCTGGTCTTCCACTTCGCGGGCTTGGACATGCACTTCCTTTAGCTTTCGTCGTGAGACTTCATAGGGACCCACGTATACGACGGTTGGGACTCCCAGCTCAGAGCCCAGATCAATCACCTCAAGGTCCTCCTGAACGAGGAGTTCTCCCCCACGAACAGCACCTTTGCCACGTCGAAATGAAAGGGTTCCATAGACCAGGGCTGTGATATTGACCAGTTCACGGCTGACCAGCAAATCACCCTCTGTTTCGATTTGCCCGGTATTGGCATGCGTGAGATGACAATCCCCCCCGGCCCTTAAAAACCCTCTATCTCCGCCGGTATAAGCCCCTCGGATGGTGATGTTTTCCTGGGCAATAATGGTGGCGGCTTCCACGGACTCACGGACTAGAACGCTGCCTCCAGCTTCAATGGAAAATCCAGAGCGGACATTTCCCTTGACTTCAACATCTCCATTGAACTCTACATTGCCAATCTGCAGCCCCAAATCCTTCTCGACGATAAAGATTTGCATCACCGAGATGCGTCCATGATCATCGATGGTGGGTCGGCCGTCAATCTGAGCATAGAGTTCGCCTTTGTCATTTAGGAGTGTGTTTTTTCCCGCTCGAAAGGGGATATCCTTGGCGCCTGAAGCCGGCACCACTTCGTCAAAGACGCTTTTGCCGGCCTGTGGCTTGAGGGATTCCATTTTTTCAGCGATGAGCTGCCCCTTGCGAACCATTTTGATGCGCTGGACCTCGCGGTGATTAACAGTCTCATCATCTTTTTTAAGGGGCTCCCGCTTGAAATAGGCCTCTTGTTCAAAATAGTAGTGCACCAGGGGGGCCTTACCGTCTACGGGGCGCTCCCCCTCGGCGAAGACTTCAGCTTGAATGACCTCAAGGTTGTTGGCCCGATCAATAAGTTCTTGAAGCCGAGGCCAATCCACTCCGTATTTCACACCCTTGTTGCGCAGCAGGCGCTCTAGAAGTGAGTAGTCGATGGGATCTCCTACGGCGGGGGTGATGGTCAAGCTGGCCTCCATTCCATCTTTCGAGCAATCTACACGGATCTCTGATCGTCTATCGAGTCCAGCCCCACGTCGGAAGGGAAAGGGTGAGGGTAGGTCGGAAGGTTTAGATTTTGAAGATTTCTTGCTCACGAGAATCTATGACCTTGGCTCCAAATCCCCGGCTTTAGCCATCAAGGATTCAATTTCATCCATGTCCTTTGGGATTGCGCCTGAGAGTATGAGTGGTTTTCCATCCGTGATAAGCACATCATCTTCGATGCGTACCCCAATGCCATCAAAAGGAGTTTCAACCCCAGAAAAATTGGGATTGAAATAAAGACCGGGCTCCACTGTAAGTACCATACCTTTTTCAAAGGGGACCGCGGCGCCTGAGGTTTCATAAAGCCCTGAATCATGGACATCCATTCCAAGCCAATGTGAAGTTTTATGCATATAAAATTGATCAAGAGATGTGGAGATTCCCAGTCTTTTCAGTCCCTCTTCAAGGACCCTTTTGGCTTCTTCATGGACTTTATCAATATCAGAGCCTGGGACACAACATTCAATCGCAGAGCGATTAGCCTCTAAGACGATAGAATAGATCTGACGAGCCCTTGTGGTAAAGCGGCCATCCACGGGATAACAGCGAGTGACATCCGCACTGTAATAGTCCACTTCACAGCCCGAATCAATCAACAGCATTGTTTCTGCCAGTAGTTCTGCGTTGTTTTCAGTGTAATGCAAGACCGTAGCATTGGCACCTCCTGCCACAATGCTGCCATATCCACTGCAACACCCGTGGCGGCCATATTCGAACTCGAGGGCCGCCTGTATTTCAGACTCATTGATCCCGGGTTTCAAAAGCTCAAGCACCTTGGCATTGGCTTCGCGTGTAATGGTGGCAGCTTTTTGCAGAGAGTCAATTTCGGAGGCGGATTTGATCTGTCTCAGCTTTGCCAGTTCTTTGCCGTAGAATTGAATGGTTTGAGGGAAAACAGGGTTTTTGCGGTTAACGCGCTGGAATCCGTCCAGGGTTGAAATCAGTTTTTTATCCAGCTCTTTACTGCGCGAAAATTCATAGAAAAGGATGGATTCACCTTCGAGAGCCTTTTTAAGAATCGAGTCAATTTCTTTATTGGGCCAGGCTTCATCCATTCCAAAATCTTTGGTTGCCCCTTCAACACCGGCTCGTTTCCCGTTCCAGATTTCTTTAATTTTGTCGCGGGGGGGCACTAGAAGAATCGATTGTAATTCAGTTGCCGTCTTCTTTAGAATCAGGTAGGCTCCCGGCTCCTCAAAGCCGGTTAGGTAGAAAAAATCAGAGTTTTGTCGAAAGGGGTAGGTTACGTCTGAGTTTCGAGTCGCCAAATCAGACCCGGGGAGAATCAATACTCCCGGGCCAAGACGTTCCATCAGACGATCTCTGCGCTCTTGAAATTTCTGCATTTTTTACCCCTAGCACTAACCGGGAAGCATTATACAGGAATTGGGAGTAGAATTAAGCCTGACTCATCATGGAGAACGAAAAGAAGACATTTGAAGATCTAAGCATTCACCAGCGACTGCAGTTTTTGCACGATCTTTTCGTGCGTGTAAAGCCTATGTTGCCACGGGGAAGGGTGCAGCATGTTCTTGGAATTGAACGCGATGAGACTTCCAACGACGATCTTCTCAGAAGTAATTTGTTTTTTCTAAGTCTTCTCTATGCGAGACATCCCTCAAATGTCCCCGTAATGCAAGGAATTTACCGCAAGCTCTATCCCCAGGATCTTATAGGATTGCCCCATCGATTTCGCTGTCATTCCGTAATTATGCTGATTTTTGTGCATTTGTATAATCAGTTTTATCCGGTAGTAGCCTGTGAGCGTATCTTGACTCTTTGCTGCACAGCTCTTAAAAAGCTCCAAGCCATCAATGACCTTGAGGCGGGTCGACTGGGGGATGTGGTGGACTTTAAGCGCGACACTAAAACATTGCTATTTTGTTTTCAGAGAACCCGCTACCACTGCCAGTTAAACCCCAAAAACGGTTACGGGTATGAGCTAACCCTGTTGCCTGACTTACCCGAAGGGGTTAATTTCAAGGAGGACGAGGAGGAAGGTCTACCAGCGAAATAACCCTGTGAACATTTTCCCTAGCTTGCGAAAAGGATTGGAAAACCAGGAACGTCGACGTCGAACAGGGCGAACTGATCTCACATTTTTGCGCACTCTGGGGCCACGCCTTTGAGGTGCGACCGATGTCTGAGGTGCTTGCACCCTGGCTTGCGAGCCAAAGATTTCTTCTTCAAAATTCCCCCGAGGGGCTTGCGGGCTTCGCTGAGCTTGCTGACCCCACTGGCGGGGTCTCTCAACAGGTGCTGGGCGAGTCGCTTCGACTCTTTGGGGGCTTTTCCAGCGGGAGCTTTCGGGGTCTGATGCCGGGGATTGCCTGAAGCCTTGCGCAGGACCTGAGCCATACGCGGATTGAGAGCGATAGGCGCTTCCATCTCGATATTGGCTTGTTTCGGAAAGTCTCGTGGCCTGGCGTGGCTGGTCTGTACGGTAAGCAGAGCTTGAGGGCCGAGGTTGGTCCAGATAGACCTTTTGCCCTGTTTTGTCATTGACCACGTAGTTTTGCTCAATCTCATTATTGACTCTGGGGTTTGGGTAGGGTGAGGCTTCGACAGGTTGATGAGAAACCTGTCGACTGGAAGCCGGCGCGGGGGGGGAGGCCGTGGAAGAGAAGCGGTTTTCTACGGTTCTCAGACGGGGTCGCTGGTTAAATCTTCGCTCAGAACCAAGGTTTGACTGGGTTCGAGTAGAGCGAAACTGGTTAAAGGGATCGTCTTGGCGATCATTTTGAAAGCTTGAGCTTGCGTAGCTGGAACCTAGAAACCCACAGACTAGAGCCGCGATAATGACACGTTTTTTCATGTTTCCCCCTCGAATCAATACCAATCCAATACAGCTACTCTCGACAAAACGCATACAATTTATTAGATTTATGTAGATATTTTGTCAGTTTAATGTCTGGGGGGAACCCGAGGTTTCGAAACAACTTGAGATGCGGGGCTTTTTGACTTAGAATGCGGGCCTTAGTTCAAAGAGAAGAGAAATGGCAAAAAATGACGCTATAGAAGTTGACGGCACCGTGGTGGAGGCTTTGCCTAACGCCATGTTTCGAGTCAAGCTTGAGAATGATCACGAGGTGTTGGCGCATGTTTCCGGAAAGATGCGCAAATTCTATATTCGTATTATTCCCGGAGACAAAGTCAAAATAGAAATGTCTCCCTATGATTTAACTCGTGGCCGTATCACCTTTAGAGCCCGATAAGTTTTTTTCGAGGCTCTGGGAGCAAAGCCACCCCCTTCATTCAGCCCTGAATTCCAAGTGCTTTTTTTTAGCACTTTCAGGAGGACGCGATTCTGTTTGCCTTTTTCATTATTTTCGCTACCTTGAGAGCCTTGTGCCGATTCATTGGTCCTGTGTCCATGTCAATCATGGTTTGCGAGGGGATCAAAGCCAGGAAGATGAGGGGTTTTGCCGGGAGCTTTGCTCAAAATACTCTGTAAGATTTCAGGCTGTTAGTGCCCCTGTTCGAGGGGGGTCCAATCTTCAGGATCGGGCTCGTGCTCTAAGATACAAAGCCATAAAATCTTTGGCTCAACCCGGAGTAGAATCCTGGACCGTGACAGGTCACCATCAGGATGATTCTCTTGAGTCACTCTTGATCGGTCTGCATCAGGGGCGCCACGATGAGAGGCTGGAACCCCTTAAAATGATTCATCTAAAAAGGCGCGTTTATCGACCGTTTTGCCGGGTTTCGCGCATGAAGATCACTGAAACCTGTTCTCAGATGAATTGCAAATGGCGCGAGGACGGCTCCAATATATCTACGAAGTACCTGAGAAACTACTACCGTCATTCTAAAATCCTAAACATTTCCAAAAAGGCCTTATTGAGGTTGAGCCAAGAGCTATCAAGGCTAAGCCGGGAGCGAGATGTGTTTTTCACTGAATTTCTTCAAAACCAGCCCCTTCCCTCCATGAGATCGGATGGTGAGATTTTCCGTATTTCCAAAAAAGCTTTTTTGGAATTGTCTCCGCAAATGTTTCAGGGGTTTTGGTTTTGGTTTTTATCTCAAAACCATCCTCAATTTATGCAGTCCCTGGATCTTAAACGCCTGCTTCAGGCACAAAAACCGGGTCGAAAAAATCCCCGGTGCTTCAGCCTGTCCAAATCAAGCGAGCATAAACTTGTGCTTGAGGAGACCCCCATGGATTTTGTTCTGACGACTGAGCCCATTATTCATACAAATTCTACCCCTAATACTATATAATTGTTCTTCTTTTGGTCTGATGCGGGTAGAGTCCCTCTGAATAGTTCATGCCGTTCATGAAATTGAGTTACTAAATCACTATGACTTTGGTTCGTCTTGTCGCTTTATTGCTGATGCTTTTGTCTGCGAACTGGAGCGCGACCATTCCAACTCCCTCGGCGTCGACCCACCGTGGCAAGCTAATCATTACGGAAGTTCTCCTTGATGATGATGGTAAATATGCAGCCCTCCCGGCTCAAGGGAACGTCAATGGGAATATCAAACACAGTGCCGAAACTGACATTGTTATTGAATTGAAAAATATCTCTGCTTCGAGCATTGATCTTCAGAATTTTCAACTATTCTATATTGTTGAGCCTTATGATTTTCTCAGTTCGGAACCCACGCTTGAGGCCACAGGGGGAGGCGGTTATGATCTTTGCGGAATTAAGTCTAATTCCAGCGAGGGTTTTAATATTCAGTCCAACACTCTCACTTCCTCCGGGGGTAGCATTTCAGTTGGGGCGGGAGAATTTTTAGTTATTCATGAGAACCCAAATGCGGGTGGATTTGGCTTTTCTGCCTCAGATGATCTTTTTGTATCAGCGAATATTACTCTCAGTGGCGTCACTGGAGGCGGTCGTCACCAGTATCCCGTGGAGGAACCTGATTATCCAGATAATGTTGGGGGCTCTGCCAATTATCATCGGCTCTATTTAACGGTCTTAGACGGCTTTTCCAATAGCATTTCTCCAGAGAAGGGTATAGCGGGTGTCATCCAAGGGGGCAGTGTTGGTGGGACGGATGGTAGCTTACGAGCCCCCTATTCATATTTGGAACCTGATGGTGGCCTTCCTCGCACTTGCTTGGGAAATAAATGGAGCACCAGCGTAAGTTATCTGCGCGATGGTTGGATTGGAAATCCAACAGAGGATCCCACACCCGTACCTGATAACGGAGCAGACCTCCCGGTGGACTCTCATCGTTTCACAATTCTTCTTCTAGATAATACAGGGGCACTCGTTGATACGTTCTCACTTTCGCGCTCTGAAAATGATATCAATGCTCAAAAAACCGGAATGAGTGCTTTCGATTCCCAGCTTTTTGATTTTGGACCGGCCGGCTCAGGTATGGTTACCACCTCAGACAATAGCCTGTCAGAGGTGGCCTTGAACTTGTTTAGTTACTCTAAAAATGCGGCAGCTCCGGCCACCTCGAGAGCCTCATTTATTCTCACCAGTGTAGTTAGTTTGGGTACCTTTACACCGGTTTCATCTACGGGCGAGCAGGGTACGCCTGAGTCGGTCTATGATGATGCTCAAAGCCGGGTGGATGTTCTCAGGGCCCCTCCCTCAAAGCAGCATGTTGCCGGTCAGCCAAATGGTGGGAGTGAAGGCGATCCCAATGCCAGTTTTCGACTTTCAGCCAAGGTGATCGACGGTTCGGCCACAAACGCGGTTCTTAACGTGGGCTTTAAGCTGTTTAGGGTCAGTGATCCGAGCCTTTTTTTTCCGAGTGATTTTTTGGGAACAACCTATAACTCCAGCACAGACAAATGGGAAGCAGATTTCATTCCCAATAGCTCCAGCCTGGGCTTTCTAACCCTTTCTACGGATTACGGAATTATTTTGCAGGTTAGTGAAGAAAGCGGGGCTGTTGGAAACGTAAATATGCGCTCTGGCGCTATGATTTTCAAAACCTCGCAGACGGGGCCTGTCATTTCCTCATTTTCCACCCAGCCCACTCTTCCAGCAAGCCTTGCTATGGGGTCCGATATTATCGTAAGCCTTAACGCCCTAGACTATGGCACGGCAGTGCTACAGTCTGTGGAAATCAAATTGCTGCAAAGTTCGGGCTCTTTGGTTTCCGGCCAGTCTTTTCAGATGACCAGTTCGGGGGGAGACGTTTTTACCCATAACTTCACCATTCCCGGCTCGACCACGGTTAGTCCTGGCACAACCTATTACTTTCAAATTGTTGCCACGGATGGGTTTGGAAACGCGACTACCGTTAGTGAAACCTCCAGTTTTTTTGATCCTCTTACGGCACCCTATTTTAACCCCAATCCCAACGTAGTCAGCGTGGTTCAGAGCACCACGGTTACGATTGCAGATTTAAGAGCCTTTACCGTTTTTGACGGCAATGGGGGTACGACAGCCGTAACCTATACGGTCAAACTCGTCAGTTCTGAGTTAAGCTCTTGTACGCTTAACCCCTCCAGTGGGGCAGGCAGTCCCCAAAAACTTGAGATCACAGCAGGGTCAAGTTCAGGCACGGGCTACTGTACTTTGACTTTGGATGTGCCCTCGGCCCAGGGGGTTGCCAACGACCAAACCATTCAGGTCACAATTTTGCCAAGCTCTGCTACGATCCTCGACAGCTTTCGCCTCGCACCGGCTGAATTTTCTCTCAATCCAGCCAATCTGACAAATCGAACCAAGCTCAGCTTTTCAGACTTCCTGGAGGTTGAAGCTGATTTGACGGATATTGATGGGTTGAATTCCGGGTCTGTGGTTTTGCATTTTCTCGTAACGGACACGGCTCTTTTGGAGAATGAGGGACTACCCGCCCAGGTCACTACAGTGTATTCATTGTTTCTTTACGACGATGGGCTTGATGATCGCTCGCCTTCATCCAATGCTAACGGAGCGATTCCATTTGGTCAGAAGTTTGTTTCGGGTTCGGAATATGTTCTAAATGCAAATGATCGTATCACCGACAGTTCAAAAATTACTCCCACAGCCGGGGGCGAGAGTTTCCCGCCGGGAAGCCCGGACTTCCACCTATTTAACGCAGATTTGTCCTCTCCCAATGATGATGTATTTCATATTGATTTAACCCCCTTTGATTTCGCGTTTTCCACAAACTATCGTCTTGATCTGGAGGTTACGGATAATAACTCTAATACTAGCTACCTCCAGGACGTAGGTGTGGCCGCAATTTTTGTGGGACCGGGCTGGGTGCATCCTTCGGCTGGAGATTTAGAATTTTCCGGGACCGAGAGCTCTAGTTCTCAAACCCTGGCGTTTCAATTATTTGAGTATGAGTGTACGGCTCCGCAAAATGTCCTGGGGAGTCTTTGCGGAACTTCGATTACCTCCCAGGCCGTACATGATGGCCTGGATTGGACGGTTAGCAGTTTTGACTCGGATTTTTTCGATTCCATTTCTACGGATGCGGGTCAAGCCTCGCAAGATGGTTTTATTGCCACCATTGAAGCTTATCGTTGCGGAACGGGGCAGATCCAGATGACAGTGACGGATTCCCAAGGGTTTCAGGCCACCACGGATGCTTTTTCACTCACGATTGCCTGTGTCGACAATGTTCCAAGCTATAGCTCGCCCCCAATCTCCACCCTTCAGGTACCTGAAGATAGCACCGAGAAGACCTTCTCTTTAACCTCCCTGGCTTTTGAGGTCATTGAGGGCTATTCCGAAACGGCCGCCGGTTCGATGCTATGGTCGGTGCATACCTCCGCGACCTCCGTGGATGATGGCAACTTAACGACCTGGTTTGTTTCGGGTACCAATCTTAAAATAACGCCCAGCCCAAATTTTTCGCATACCTCACCCGACACGGATGAGATTGTGCTCTGTGCCCAGGATAGCACCGGAAACAAGGCCAGCGGGGGCGACCAGGACCACCCGGATGGCACGGTGGATGCCTGTCTTCTGATCCCTATTGAAATCTCAGCCTTTGATGATGACCCGGTGATCAGCATTACGGGGATGACCCCAGCCAGTGCGATTTTCTCACCAGTAGCGGCCATGGAAGATACGACCTTTACGACCCAGATCGGGTTTAATGACTCCGATGGTCCATTTACCAATGTAAGCTGGGTTGCCACTTTACTGAGTGATCCGAGCACGGTGGTTAAAACCATTTCGTTTTCAAAACTAGCCTCGGTGGGGACTACGGGAGAAACCTGGAATATGAACGTGGCCACGAACGGCAACGCCTGGGGTCAGGCTGAGTTTCGTATCTCAGTTTTTACAACCTCCTCTACATCCGCCTCGCAGGATGTGACCTTTAATTTTGCGGAGGTCAATGATCCGCCATCTTTTACTGCCAGCCCCTGTAGCCCCAGCCTGATCGTCACGGATGAGGAATTCGCCGAGAGAATCATCACATTGAATACAGGCGTGATTTCAGATGTGGACCCTGGAACCGGTGTAAGCGAGACGTATCTATTTTCCCTTACTCGTGTGGACTATGACGGATTCTATTATGACTCCGCGCAAAATCTAACTCTGCCGGTTTCAGGAAGCTTTACCCCCTCAGCGGCTGAGGTCAATTCAAGAGTGACGATTGACCAAAATCAGAGTAAAAGCCTCTTTGAAATTCAAGTCAGTGCCGCCGGGAACCTCACTCTGTCCTCAGTTTCAAACGCATCCTTGAATCAGGCAACCCTGGCCATTCAAGTTGTTGATCGAAGCGGAGGTGCCGGATTTCTGACAACCGTGGGGACTTGTGACTTCAAGATCACGGATACGGGTGATTCCCCTCAGATTGGAACGGGTATTGAGGCTTCAAATCTTTTGACAGTACCTGAAGATGGGACCCTGGCACTAGATCTGGGACAGTTCGAGATTGATCCATTCAACCCCTTTGATAGCACAACCTTTGATCAAAATCTCCAATGGTCGGTGCGTCTGGAAGATCCTACTACCTTGTTTTCAATAGATGTTCAGTATCCTGCCGGCCTTAAGAGTTTTCTTCAAATACAAAACAGCTCTCTGGGGCTAAACGATAAGATCTCGCTGGGCCCTTATGATCCTGAGACCAACGCTTCTTCTACCGGGCCGGGCAGCGTCCCAACCGATGGGGGAGCCCTATTAACTCTGGACCCCACAGAAGACCTGCTTTATATCCATGGGGCCCCTGATGTCCATGGAAAATTTCGTATTCGCCTGGATTTGCAGAGACTGAATGTCACGCCTG
>CAZRLV010000024.1:17363-18381 GCA_964600955.1 uncultured bacterium | reverse complement strand
GGTCCCCCGTCCATGGATGAATTACCTTCATTAGATTTACCGGATGGTATGGATGATGCGCCCTCCCTGGGAGATTTGGCTCCATCTTTTGAGCCCACCACTTTTTCTCCCGAAGAAGAAGAAACTGCCCTGAGAGAAAGTGAAGAAGTCTGTGAGGGGGAGTTGGTTGGTTTGTCGAAGACATCTGTTTCAGACTGGTTGGAGAGCGACTCAATCCTAAGTGCGGCGGATCTCGCTGAATCCATTGACGATTCGGAAGCTATTGATCCATCAGCCGAGCCGGCCCCAGTTGTCCCGGAACCTCCTGTGGAGAAAGAAACTATCGAGGGTGAGGGAGATGATGAGGATGGACTGGAAATGGAGGTCGATGCCGAGGTTGAGGTTGTTTCGCTGGAAGAGCCTGAGGCTGAAGCCGAGTGGAGTCCAGAAACCTCCCAGGAATCTACCGAGGAATCAAGTTCAGGTTGGGAAGCTGCGCCAGCGGATCCCGAAGAGTTTTCAGAGGAAGCAGAGTTTTCTCCCGAGAGCGAACTTCTTTTAGAAGATGAGGATGGCGCCGCCATGGCCGAGCAGGAGGCGGACGCTCTTTTAGGCGAGGATAACTCCATTGTGGATACCAGCACCCCGGTTGAACTTTCTGACGAGGAAAGTGGGCAGGATTTTGAGCTGGATTCAGATTTTCCAGGTATGGAGGATGAATCACCGCCAGCTTCAGAATTACCGTCAGAGGCCGAGTCTGAATTGGACCTTGGTATGGAGGATACGGGCTCAGAGGATGAGATGAGTCTCGATATCGGTGTGGATGCCCTGGACCCTGAAGAACCGGCTGAAGTTGATCTTCAAATGGATGAGCCGGTCACAGAAGAACCGGAATTGGATCTTGGTTTGTCTGCTGCAGAAGGTTCAGTCGATGAAAGCTCAGAGATGGACCTGGGTGAGCTTGATCTGGGTGGAGAGGAGCCGGAGGCGGAGCCTGAATTGGACCTTGGTATGGAGGATACGGGCTCAGAGGATGAGG
>CAZRLV010000024.1:0-17263 GCA_964600955.1 uncultured bacterium | reverse complement strand
GTGGGAGATGAAAGCTCAGAGATGGATCTGGGTGGAGAGGAGCCCGAGGCGGAGCCTGAATTGGACCTTGGTATGGAGGATACGGGCTCAGAGGATGAGGTGAGCCTCGATATCGGTGTGGATGCCCTGGACCTCGATGAATCGGGTGAAGTTGATCTTCAAATGGATGAGGCAGTCACCGAGGAGCCGGAATTGGATCTTGGAGCAGAAATATCTCTACCTGAGGAAGCAGTGGAGCCTGATTTTGGTTTGTCTGATGCAGAAGATTCAGGAGATGGAAGCTCGGAGATGGATCTGGATGAAATGGATTTGAGTGCTTCGCAAGATGAGCCTGAACTCGACCTTGGGGCTGATCTATCCGTTGCGGAGGAAGAGGTAGAGCCAGCAATGGATTTGTCCGTTGCAGAAGATGTGGGAGATGAAAGCTCAGAGATGGATCTGGGTGGAGAGGAGCCCGAGGCGGAGCTTGATTTGGACCTTGGTATGGAGGATACGGGCTCCGAGGATGAGATGAGCCTCGATATCGGTGTGGATGCCCTGGACCCAGATGAACCGGCTGAAGTTGATCTTCAAATGGATGAGGCGGCCACTGAAGAACCGGAAATGGATATTGGGGTAGAAATATCTGTACCCGAGGAAGTGGAAGAGCCTAATCTTGGTTTGTCTGATGCAGAAGATTCAGGGGATGAAAGTTCAGAGATGGATCTGGGTGAAATGGATCTTGGAGCAGAATTGTCTACACTCGAAGAGGTGGCAGAGCCGGATCTAGGTGTGGAAGCTGCAGAAGCCCAGTCTTTTGAAGAGGTTGAAGTGGCGTTTGATGCTGTTGAGGATGACAGTGTTGATCCTGAAGATTTGGGAGAGATTGTCCTGGGGGTCACCGCATCTGGAGATGGGGTGGACCAGAAGGGTATGGACCTGGATGTTTATGAAAATCTCCAGTCTTTTGAAGTGCTCGAAGAGTATTCAGCCGCAGCCCCCGTAAGCGAAACCGAGTCTGAAAAAGCGCGTGAGATTTCTGACTTTATTGATCGTGAACAACTTGTGGAAAAAATGGAAGAATCACGGCCTGCTGGAAGTGATTTCCAAATGCAACCGACTCAAGCTCCAGAAGAGGTTGTTTTAGACCAACTCCAGGAGGATTCAGATCTGTCCGTTGAAATGGAGATTGAAGATAGTGAGGAACAGGAAATTGCTTTTTCCCCAGGCTCTGATCTTTTCAGCGTGCCTGGGGGTTGGCTTCAGGGTATTCAAAATTCGGTCTATATGCTCGAGGATGGGTACGTTGACCTTGAAGTAAAACCCCCTGCTCCTTCCCCGCTCCAGGCTTCTACGGATATGAAGAGCAAACACCTGCCGTTTAAGGTTGGCGAATGGGACTCTATTATTCTAGGCCAGGGGCTTGGGTTGGTGAAGCTGCGTCAGAAACTTTCCACCTTGTTCTTGGAGGATCGGGCGTTCCTGCCTGAGCTAATGAGGTTTTGTGAGTTTCATGGACTAGAACAGAAAAATTATCAGGCAACTTTTGTGCTGAGTGAAATCCACGCTGAGATGGGCGAAGATCTTAGTGCCTTGAGTCTTAAAGCAGAGGTTTTGGCACAGATACAGTCAGAGTCAAGTTCTCATGATGAACTTCTTTTATGTTTGGAGCTTCGTAAGCAATTGCCATTTCAAGAGGATTTGATTGGGAGGATAGCGAAATGCTATCGACTCTTGGGGCAGGTTAATGATCGTACAATATTTTTCACGGATCTGATTGATGAGCAAATCAGGTTTGGACGTCTGAGCGAAGCACAGAAATATTTTCAGCTTTGTCAGGATGAGGGCATGATGACCCAGGATTTCGTCGAGGTTGGGATTCGGTTGTTCAAGGAAATTGGGGAGCATCAACGCATTATTGATTTGATCGATACAGTGGGTGGCGAGATTTCAGATAAAGCCAAGCTGGGGCTATGCAAAGCGGATGCATTACGGGTCTTGGGTCGACATGAGAATGCTTTGGATGAGTTTAAACGGGCTCTATCTCAGTCGGATGCGCCGGTTCCTATCATGGAGAAAATTGTCACTCTTTTACAGGAAATGCAAAGAGTGGATCAATTGCAGGGATTCGTCAACCAACTTCTGTCCCTGGATCCTCAAAATCAATGTGGGATTCAGGCAAAGCGGGCCCTATCGGTGGTCCAGGAGAAACCGGTGTTGGAAACACCGCAAAGCAGTTCTATGGAACAGAGACTCGAAGCCATGCTGGAGTCTAAATTTCGCCAGCTAGCCTCTCCGGCAGCAGTGCAGGATGAAAATCCCTCTCCCGTTCCTGAGCCCACCAAACCGCAGCGGGAATTTATGGTTCAACCTCAAGACCTGGCCGATGCTCCCAATCCATTTAATGATCAGGTCAAAACTCCCATTGAGCTGGAAAGAAAGCCTTCTGAGCCCGTGGTGCCTGTGGTAAAGCCTGAAGTGAAAGATGAGCCCAAAGTTTCCCCCGAGCCTGTAGCCCGCTTAATTCCCGGCGTACCGGCTGCCAAAGTTCGTGAACTTCAGGAGCTGGAGCAGCGAATCAAGGATAAGGAAGAACAGGGCGATATCCTTGCCTATCTAAAGCTGGTCAAGGAAATCATGGAGCGCTCAGGGATTGATGTTGCTGACCAGGGGGGGTTGAAGTCTCAAGCTCTAGATCAAGCCAGACTTATTAAGGATCCAATCCTTGGTTATTTTTGGACCCGCGAGATACAAAACTTCTAGATCTGATTTAAGTTTCGTAGTCTCCAAAGGCTAACTGCACCGAAACTAGAAAAAATCAGCCTCTTTTGCACGATACATAAGATAGGAGGTTGGTCATGATTAAACAACTGGCTTTTTTGTTGGTAATTGTATCGTCTATGGTGGTTCCCGTGCATAGTATGCGCACTCCTTTGAGCCAATTGCCGGCAAAGCTCAAGCGGCTTAAGTCCCGAACCTCAGAACAGGGTGTATTAGAGGTTTCCAATCATCTGGATTCTGTGCATCGCTTTGAAAAAAATCGCATTTTTTTTCTCATTGATCCCTGGATCCAAACTCGTATGACCATGGGATAGGGAATGGGATGGGGGAAGACATCGGTTTTCCTGCTATTTTTTCTGTTTTCCGGAACATTATTCATTTGTTTTGAGCTCTATCATCTCTACCTTGTTTACCAGACAAGGGGATTTTTTGAGGAGTTTGAAAACTCCCAAATTCAACGCTCTTTTGATGATTTTCAGACCACTTGTGTTGAGCATGATCTTTTCGAAAAGTTCTTTACCCCCGCAGGAGCACAGGGCTTCGTTCAGCACCATTTCCTCCGAGAAATATCCAGAATAGAGTCCACATTTCATCTGGAAGCTCTCCTGGTGACAGATCCTTCTCGAACCCTGGTTTTAGGGACTGAATCCGGGAAGTTCTATATGCGGAGTCGAGGGGAGATCGAGCACGGTTCAGATGCGGACTCCATGGCACACAGTCAACGATTTGCTCTGGTACGCGGCAAGAAGCTTCTGGGTTATGCTCATATATTTTTTCCAGTCGTTTTTCGGGAACTACTTGTGCTGCAAAGTTATTATCTAAAAGCCGGGTTCTTTTTATTTATGGCCTTATTTTCAGGAGGAGCGCTCCTGGTAAAAAAACTCTTGGATCGCATGGTGGATCTGCACAAAAATTACACGGAATCACAGAGACTTGCGAAATTTGGGACCCTGGCGGCTGGGGTTGCTCATGATATTCGTAATCCCCTTGGAATTATGCGTCTTCAGATCCAGGAACTAAAGGAGTTGCACAGCCATGACCCGGAAACTCAAGCCCTGCTTGCAAACCTGCAGAGTGAAACTCGTAGAATCAATCATTCCACAGGATCCTTGCTGATCTTTCAAAAGGAGAAACTTACACTTGAGGATGAGATACGCTTACCAGATCTACTAGTTGAGGTGGTAGATCATGATGAGTTCAAAGATCTCAATTTGGACTTGAAGATGGATAAGTTTCAGTTCACGGGAAATCGGGATCTAGTCTATCGCATGTTTGAAAATCTCCTGCGCAATGCCAAGGAGGCGGGAGATGAGGCCGAGCTAAAGATCTCTGTGCGGGGATCCCTTTCTTTACAAGAGAAGGGCTATGTCATTCAGGTTAAGGACAATGGAAAGGGGATGCAGTCGGTGGAGCAGATTTTTGAACCCTTCTATACCACCAAGACCGAGGGAACGGGGTTAGGTCTTTTGGTTGTCAAAGACGCAGTTGAAAGGCATGGCGGAAGTCTCAAATGCAAATCCCAGCTTGGTGCCGGAACCCTATTTGAGATTTATTTTCCCTCAGGTATGGCTATATGATGCTCTTCGATGAGTACTCTTCCCTCACCTGAAGGTTCAAAGAGGGTGAAAGCCTCCTTGAAGGGGGTCTTTTCCCCACGGTACCAGGCCGCCATAGTGTTTTAGATGTTGGGTCGCCTGAATGGCGAGATCTCCCTGATGTTCTGGCACTTCGAGTTTAGATAGAGCGCTTAAAGCCTCTGCATCACCCTTTCTGATGTTTTCAAAATAGCGTTGGATCACGGCTTGAGGTAAATCATTGGGGCTGGATAGAAAAGAAAAATAGGATTTGGCCTCTTGAAGTATCTGCTTCTCCATATTTTCTGCAGGCTCGATACCAGCCCATTCCAGTACGACAGGATAGAACCTTTTCAGTCCTGGCAGGTTAGAGGGTGAAATTCCAGTGAAATAGGCTCCAAGAAGGAGAATTATAACCACCGAAATTAGAATGAAAATCAGGCGCATGAGCGTATTCTAGCAGAGGAACCTGAAAAATGTGTTGACAGTGCATGCATCAGGGGCTAGATTCTAGCCCCTAAAATCTCGTCCAAATTGATGGGCAATGAGAAGGAGAGGCCAAATGGCTAATGAGAATCAACGTCTTGGACCTTCAGCACTTCAGGAACTCAAAAACTCTGAAAAGAAAATTACCATGCTTAGTGTACCGGATTTCTACAGCGCCAAGCTGGTAGATTCTCTGGGTGTGGATTGTCTCCTCATTGGGGATTCTCTTGGAAAATATCTGCATGGAATGGAGGATGCTTTTTCGGTCACCATTGGAGACATTGTTTATTACACCAAGATCGTTCGCAGGGCGGTGGAAAAGGCATTGATTATCTCAGACATGCCTTATTCAAGCTATGAACTGGGCGTGGAAGAAGCCATAAAAAATGCTGGGATTCTCATGGAAGTTGCCGGTGCTCAGGCGGTCAAGCTAGAGGGTGGAAAGGACTATTTTCCCTGTGTTGAGGCCATTGTGGCCAAAGGCATTCCCATTATGGGTCACCTTGGCCTGAAGGGTTCGTATTATAAAAAGATGGGGGGATTTCCTTTAGGAGAGCAGGATCGCAACAAGGATTGGGATAGACTCCTGGAAGACAGTTTGAAACTGGAAAAACTGGGTATTTTCGCCCTCATGCTCGAATGTGTTCCCGCCGAATTGGGTCGTCTGGTAACTGACGCATTGAAAATTCCGGTTATCGGTCAGGGAGCCGGGCATTTTGTGGACGGACAAGCTTTAATTTTCCATGACATGATGGAATTTCATGAGGGATACAAGCCTAAATTTATCAAGAAATATGCCAGATTATCGCAGGTGATGTCCTCAGCGGTAAAAACTTTTGTTGAAGATGTTCATAGCCTTCGCTTTCCAGCAGATGAGCATGAGTATTGAGATGATGTTCGTTCTTGACTTGAAGCAGAGGACGAGATTACGCTGTTCGTCGAGAACAATAAATGCCTTAAAGGCGTTAACTTTGTGGCCGGAGAGTCGATAGCCTTTCATAATGGATGTTTTTAGCTTTTTATGTATCCTGGTGTCATCCATCGGCCTTAGCTTTTTTCTCCTCTATTCTTTTTTCAAGGTTTTTGATTTCCTGAAGATGCTCTGAGTATTGACTCAGGTATCAGAGCAGGAGGGATGACGGAAAGACTTGGCTTTTGGACTACATGGACCTGTTAAGTCCGTGGAGCTTAGGAGTTGTTTTCGGTGGGGGCTGAGAGCGATGTTTCCGCTTCACCCGACTCAAGAGGGTAGCTGCTAGGCATCTCAAGGGACTCCCGTGTAGGTTGAGAGTTACCCTTTTTGATTTTCACTGTTTTTGGGGTGGGTTTTGGGCTCGCTTTTTTGGATGAAGGTTTGTCGCCAGTTAGAAACTTGATCGCTTCTTCTTTATGTCGAAAAGTCTCAATTTTCCCAGTTTTAATCGTCAATCCGTAGATAGGTTGGCGGTTAATTTTTAGCTTCATGCCCAATCCTTTTTAATGATTTTGTTTTATCTGTTCAGGTTTACGTTCAGGTTATTGTATCCAAGCAATATGACAAAAACAAGTAAAAATTAGTGATTAATGTTATAAAAAGAACGTAGTAACTGTTTCCATGGAAACATATCTTGACCTGAAAACCTGATAAAATCAGGGGGATAATTCTGTTTTACACTTTCGTTCAGTCTGGAATTCGCCTCTGTTTGTCGTTCGTACTGCTTTTGCTATGTGGTCGCGGATCAGAAGCCTTGGCTTCCATCGAACTGACACTGATTTCCCCCGAACCAGGGCAAGCCGTTGAAATGGATACGGTGGTTCTCGAAGGATTGATCAGTGACCTGAGCGTGACCGAAGTGAAAGTCCTTGTAAATTCCCAGGCCGTTCGCTTTATCAGCGTTGAGAAGGGCTATTTCGAGGGCAAGCTTTTTCTTGATCAGCGCGTGAATCGCGTGACGTTTTATGGGGCAAACGCCAGGAGAGAGTATTTTCGAACAGAGTTTGAGTTTATCAACCAGCTCAAGCGCAAAAAAACCATCTCCGAAAGGATAGCACCGCGCATATCTTTAAATTATTTGGAGGGGAATCGGTTCAAGATTTTGAGCCCAGTGCAATTTCAAACTTTGAAACTAACCCTCTGGGACAACAAGAATGATATTTCGCAGGTGGGCTTGATCTGGAATCACTCCAATCCGGTTTATTTAGATGGAAACCAAAGTCAGATTTTATTGAAACTAAAACCAATGGCTAGCCTTAAATCCTATGATTTACACGTCTTTGCCATTGATGGAGATGGGAACCGCAGTCGGGCCAACTACCATTTCAGGGTTGAAAGGCTTAAGTGTGAGCTAAGTCTTGAGCCTGAGATGGGACTGTTTGAAGCCACTCCAATTCGTCTAGAGGCAGAAATATACGGCGGTAGTGGAGAGATTAAAAAAATCTTTTCTCTAAAGACGGCTAAGGGACTGGGTGCTTCTAAGAGGTCTACAAGTTCAATGATGAGTTTTCAGGTAGCTGAGACTTCCTTGGAAGATCGTTTTATGGGTCATCTACAGCTACTGGATGAAAATGGTATTGAAGCCACATGTACATCCACAAGCACAGCTCATTTATTTTCGATGAGGATGGCCAGAAAAGTTTTGTTTTCTGAGGTCTCAAAACTGGAATCGGTACGTCAGGTTATCAAGGTTGCGGTGACTCCCCCTGTACGTCAGGCTAGATTTAGAGTTTTTCTTAAGTCTCATGACCCCGTTTCCGGGTTTTCGCAAAGAGACTGGAAAACCCTTGGAAATCGAAGACTAAAATCTTCACGGTATCGACGAGACTGGACTCTGGAACTTCGCAAGCGCGTGCGTCCCGGAACCTATCTGCTCAAAATGTCCGTAGAACTTTCTGGAGGTGAGGTTCAATTTACCGAGCTTATTCCAGTAACTATTGTTCGCTCTTTAGATGACGATCAGGATCTTCTAGAGGAGATTCTCAGAGACGAAGCCGAGCGGGAATGATAGAATAAAGAAGAACTTCGGCAAAGGAGTCGGGGGTTCTGATTTATGCGCATCATTCTGGTCTTTGTCTTTATTTCCTTTTGGGTGAGTGGTAGCTCCGTTGCGCAGGACTTCACCATTGGTAGACTTAGATACTCGGGGGGAGGGGATTGGTATGCCAATCCGACCTCTATCCCCAACTGGTTGCGCAGCCTGAAAACCTATCTAGGGATGCGAACACAGTCTGTCGAACAGATCGTGACACTCAAAGATGATTCCGCCTGGGCCGTTCCTATCCTTTACGCTACCGGGCATGGAAACATAGATTTTGATGAGATGGAAGCCGAAACCCTACGCAGCTATTTAACCTCGGGTGGTTTCTTGTGGGTGGATGATAATTACGGGATGAATCCGTATTTTCGCAGAAATATTAAAAAGGTTTTTCCGGATCAGGAGCTTTTGCCATTGGCTTCCGATCACCCCTTGTATCAGGGGTTTTTTAAACTCAGGGGACTGCCCAAGGTTCACGAACATGATGGAGAGCCTGCCCAGGGGTTTGGCCTCTTCCATAGGGAGCGCCTGGTGCTTTTTTATTCCTATAGTTCTGATATTGGCGATGGGCTGGAGGATCCAGATGTTCACAAGGACTCTCATACTGTTCGCAAGCTTGCCGAACAGTTCGCTGTAAACCTTGTCCATCATGTCTTGAACTAACCTTTGGAAAGCCATGGTGCATAAGATGTCAGTTGCTGTTTTCGGTGTAGACTCACTCCCCCTGAGATTGATTCAATCTCTGCCGGAGGTGTTTCCTTTTCTTACGGGGTTGCATAACCAGGGTGCTTTGCGCGAGATTCGCTCCTGTGACCCTCCTATTACGATACCGGCCTGGTCGGTGATTACAACGGGACGAGATCCGGGCGAACTTGGGGTTTATGGTTTTAGAAACCGCAGGTCGCAGCAGGTCATGGACTATGGTTTGGCAAGCTCTTCTCAGATTCGCTATCCCCGCATTTGGGATCGTTTGGGCCCAGGTAGACGATCTTTTGTTATGGGGGTTCCGCAGACGTTTCCCATCAAACCGATTAATGGAACGATCCTGGCTGGGATTCTGACGCCGGGGTTGAAGTCTGACTGGGTTTTACCCACTGCTGAAGCCAAGTCTATTCTTGAGGCTTCAGGTGGAAATTACAGTTTTGATGTTACGGAATATCGCACTCAAAACCTAAAGGCATTGTCCAAAGAACTTGAGACGATGCTGGAGCAAAAATCTAAAATTATTGACGCATATCTCACTCAGGATTTTGATTTTTTTATGTCGGTTGTTATGGGCTCCGATCGTATCAACCATGCTTTTTGGAAATTTGTGTTTCAAGACCATCCTCTCTATGAAAACCACCCTGAATTTGAGGAGTTTTTCTATCGGTTCTATAAAAATCTGGATGCTCTCTTAAAGACCTGGTATGAAAGAGCCCTGGAGCTTGGATTTTGCCCCTATATTATTTCAGATCATGGTGCAAAGACATTAAAGGGCATGTTTGCTTTAAATGATTGGTTGATTCGCGAGGGATATCTGGTCTTGAAATCTTCCAGGAGTCAAGGGGCTATAGAGGCAACGGACGTGGACTGGTCGCAAACACGGGTTTGGGCTCAGGGCGGATACTGCGGCAAATTGTATTTCAATCGCAAAGGCAGAGAAGAGCAGGGGGTTGTTGAAAACCCAGAGCAAGTTTTGGAGGATCTCAAAAAAGACTTGGCCTCGTTGCAGAGTGAACTGGGTCTGAGTTTTTCATTGGTTTCTCCACGTGATATCTATAGGCGCTGTTCGGGGTTTCCTCCAGACGCTATGCTCTATGTATCGAATCTTGATTATCGCTGCGCCGAGACCCTGCAAAACGGCACTTTGGTTTTGCTGGAAAATGATACCGGACCTGACGGCGTAAATCATGATTTTATGGGAATCATTGCATCTACGAGCGCACTAAGTGAAATCAATACGATCCAGGAGTTCTGTCCCGCGATTTTACGAAAATTTGAGGAGAATGCATGAATGTTTTGGTGACCGGCGGAGCGGGTTTTATTGGTTCTAACCTGGTCAAGGTTCTTTTAAGAGACGGACATCAGGTAACGGTGCTCGATGATTTGAGTTCGGGGAAACGCGAAAACCTACCTGCCGATGTTCCCTTGATTTTGGCGAAGGTTGGTGACCGAGAGACCTGGGAAATGTTGGAACCGGTGGATACTGTTTTCCATCTGGCTGCCATGGCTTCGGTCGTAGAGTCTCAAGAAAAGCCGATTCAGTGTCAGGTGGACAATGTGCATTCCATTTTACACCTCCTGGATTTTGTCAGAAGTGGTCGAGCCAAAAGAATCGTTTTTGCCTCATCGGCATCTATTTATGGAGACAGGTCCGCGGTTCAGGTTGAATCTCAACTGCCCGAGCCCAAAAGTCCCTATGGATTATCTAAGCTCACCGGAGAATATCTTTTGCAAATGGCCTGGCTCAATGAAGGCATCCCGTATCTAGCCTTTCGCATGTTTAATGTTTACGGCCCATTTCAGAGCCTGGACTCGGACTATGCTTCAGTGATACCTGTATTTTTATGTCGAGCTTTGCAGGGAGAAACGCTGAGTGTCCATGGACAGGGGGACCAAACCCGTGATTTTATTTCGGTGTCGCAGGTCGTTGAATTCTATCTGCAGGCGATGCTGACGTCCAAGGTCGGTATCTATAATTTGGGAAACGGTGGAAGTGAGACCATCAAGTCTCTGGCCCAAAGGATTTTACGGCTCACCGGGCGCAAAGATAACGAGCTCGAATATACGGATCCTCGCCCGGGTGATATCCATGCTTCACAGGCATGTATCGAGCGACTGAAAAAGGATTTTGAGCCGGTGGGCTGTGATTTTGAACAAAGTCTGCAAGAAACTTGTGCGTATTATCGCAAAAAACTGGGCGTTTAATCAGGCAACGGTGCGTACGTCCGTATTGTAGAGATTTCCGTCTGAAGTATTGCCGCCAAGAATATTGTTTCTATCCGTAATGCCCATTTGGCCCAGATCTTTTGCCATTTGATTGCGCTGATTTACGATTTCCGTACGCGAGAGAGCGCTGGTATGACCGGGTGAAATCTGATCGGTCATGATTCCTCCCCAATAGCTATGCTTATAATCCTCAATATCAAGGACATAATCGTAGATCCCTGAGTTTTTCTTGATTTCCTCATAGATTGGGGCTCCGGGAAGGGGAACGAAAATAAATAGAGAATAGGCGTCTGGACGGTTATCAATGATCCACTGTCGGGTTTCATTCACGGTCTCATAGTCTTCACCTGGAAGACCAATGATGAAAAAAGTTTTGAAATGAATACCTACTTCTTTGCAGATAGCTCGGGCCATGGTGTTGGCCTCGATGGTTTCACCTTTATTGATGATTTTGAGAATTTTATTGGACCCGGATTCAACCCCGACGCCTACTTCTACACAGCCTGCGTCCTTCATCATCTGCATTTTTTTAAGCGAGGCGGTGTCTGATCTGAGAAAACATCTCCAAACCATTCCGGTGGGCTTCATTTTTTCGCAAAACTCAGTCAGCCACTTAATATTGAGGGTGAAAACATCATCAAAAAACATCACTCCGCTAAAGCCCAGTTCATCGCGCAGATAACAGACTTCTTGAATCACGCTGTCCACGCTGCGTCGTGTGACTTTGTCCTTATCCCAGGGTTTGGAGCAGAAACCGCATTTCCAGGAGCATCCCCGGTTAGCCATAATATAGGTGGATCGGTGGCCTTCCATATCATAGGAGTAGCGTTCCATGGGAATGAGGTCTCGTGCCGGAGGAACCAGTTCATCAAGGGTACGAATTCTAGTGCTGGCAAAGACCCCGGTTCTTCCCTTCAGTGCCTCAACGATTGCCTCTTCTCCCTCTCCAATCACAACGGTATCAAAACCAGCTTCAATCAAGCTTCCCGGATCGGCAGAGGCGTGCGGTCCTCCTGCGATCAGTCTTTTCCCCCGGTTTGCTCTGGCAACATCCACCATTCCATCAAATTGAGGGGTTGTGCCGGTGACGCAGATTACGTCCGCGTCGATGGGTTGGCTCAATTCATCGACTGAAGGAATTTTGGAAAACACCTCGTAGCCAGCATCTCTTGCGGCCGCTGCAACATAGAGGATTCCCAGCGATGGGTAAACATACTCATTGAGAAGAAATTTTGAGGGGGGTATTACGAAGGCAACCTTCATCGTGTATGCTCCAAAGAAAAAGGGCAATGATACCACCCCCTTCCTCTATCGGCAGAAACACCATAAGAATTAATAGGGGATCGCAGTTAATTTTCTCAAAAGGTAGCATGTCTATGAGCTTCTTTCCTGGCTGTTCCAGAAGGGTGATCCAAAAATGCCAAAAAAGAAGCTGACCGATAAGATAGAGAGGGAAGCTAAAAAAAGCATATGACCCGACGACTGATTCATATCACCCAATACCTGCGATACGGCTCTGCCAAAGGCCTTCTAGCTCAGCTAAAATCGCAAATTAGCCTGGGAGTAAAACCCGAGCTTCTGGTATCGCATGAGGCCCGCCACCTGCGGCACGACCCAAGGCTTCTTGATTGCCTATGGAGGGAGGGAATTCGCGTACATCGAGTGGATTCCACTTATTTTCGTACGGCCTGGCAGCTTGAATCTTTAAAAAACAAAATAAAGGCTTTGCATGCAAAGGGGCCTGCAATCTGGATCACCCATGGAGGATTTTCCGCTCTGGCTATGCGTCAGTTGAGCATCCCTTTTTTACACGTGTGTCATGGATTTGGGTGGCAGCGACCCCCATGGATTGATGAGCAAGATCGTCTGGGAATTCAGGCAGCAGAGCAGATTTTTCCGGTCTCAGGGGATATCGCAAGACAATTGCGCGAGATGGGAATTCAAGACAAAGCTCTTCAAACAGCCTACTATCCCCTACAGTTTAATCAACGCGCCAGTATAGGTAGCTCTGCAATTGAGAATTTGGCTGTTGTTGGCAATCTCATCCCCCTAAAAGGTCAGAGATTTGCCATCGAGGCTCTGGCCCATTGCCTGGATGCTAAACCAGAATCCAATTTAAGACTGCATCTTTATGGTGAAGGTCCTGATGAATCCAAGCTAAAAGCCCTGGCCAAAGATCTTGGGATTAAAAAGCGAGTCCTTTTCCATGGCTTTTGTGAAATGGAGCAAGAATATGACAAACTTGATTTACTATTGGTACCATCGCTTAGAGAGGGCCTTGGCATGGCGATTCTCGAAGCTTTTGAATTTGCGATACCCGTCTGCGCCTTCAAGACGGGCGGCATCCCAGAGCTGGTTGTTCACAACCAAAGCGGCCTACTTTCGCCCACCGCCAACGCCAAAGCCATGGCCCAAAATATCCTGACCTATCTAGAACACCCAGAAAAGGCCCCGATGCACATCAGACAGGGTCAAACAATAGCCCTATCCCTCTTCAACCCCCAAAAAAACACAGAAACTCTACTCAACGCAGCCAAAGCCCTAGGCCTGAATATTCCTTGAGTGATGCACCCCCGAAAAGGGGACAGGCCAGTTTTATTCCAGTTTTATTTCCCGAATGAATCTAGGCTTGTGGAACACATTCGAAAGAATGGTCAGAAACTTGATAAAATCTAGAAATGGGGAATCAGCAAAAACACAAATGGACTTTTCAGCCACGATTTCGCAGGGGCGCTTTTGGTTGGAAAACTAACCCGGCCAGAACACGCGTGAGAGAAGCGGTGTCAGAAATCAAAAAGACTGCACGCAAAGACCCGCTGCTGGGGGCTGAAGGCGCGGTATTATTCCTGGAGAAGATATCACCGGCCATCCAAAATGTGGATAGCTCCTCGGGAGCCATTGGAATCGCTGTGAACAAAGCCATTGAGTCCCTGGTGCCCATTATAGCCCATGCCCCCGCTGACTCGAAAACAAGAACCCATTGGCTGCAACGTCTTTTCGCCGCTTATGAGGCCGATGAGATCCCTTATATAGAAATACTGGCTGAATACTGGGGAGATTTGTGTGCTTCCAAAGAAATAGCATCCGAGTGGGGAGATCAATTGATCGAAATCACAAGAATGTCCCTGAGTCCCGACCGCTCTATCGGAGGATTTTTTCACGGTTCATCCGCCTGCCTCTCTGCCCTTTTTAAAGCTGAGCGTTATGATGAAGTCATTGAAATTGCGGGAAATCCCAGTAGCTGGTCCTACTCACGCTGGGTGGTGAAAGCCCTGGCGATGCAGGGTAAAAAGGAAGAAGCGTTGGCGTTTGCCGAAAGTAGCTACAATCCATGGTCTGATGATCGAGATGTAGATCTATTTTTAAAACTTACCGAAACCTCGCGAGGTGCTTCGAAAGCGACCTTGCGGCATGAAAGGCTGCTTGCCTTACGTAAAAATACTTACCTGGCATGGTACCGGGCGGTAGCGAAAGCCCACCCGGGTCATGAACCTGACGTATTGTTAAAGGAGTTGGCTCAATTAACCCCGGGGGAAGAGGGCAAGTGGTTCGCTGCTGCCAAAAACGCTCGGCTTTATCACTTGGCTATCGAACTGGCCTCCAAGAGTCCCTGTGACCCGAAAACTCTGACCAGGGCGGCAAAAGATTTCAGGGAGGAAAACCCCAAATTCGCATTGGAGGCCGGATTTATAGCACTGCATTGGCTGTCACTGGGCTACGGATACGAAATTACCGGGATCGATATCATCAACGCCTGCAAATATACCCTGGACGCCGCCACCATCCTAGGAGTCCGGGAATCCACCCATGAGAATATCGCCAAACTCGCTGAAGGTCATCAGGACTCACTTTTCCAAAGACTCGTCAAGGATTTCACCTTGAACACTCCTGAACATGTCCAAGTTTCTTCAAAGAATCCCCCAAAGATTTGAGCCAGTATAATCCAAGGAAAAAGAAATAGAAAAATTTGACTGGACTCATCGCCTGAGGATAACTGTTGGCTAATCGCAATAGTCATTACCTACTTTTTCCCTTTTAGAAAGTACCACTCACTTTGTAAGATACCAAACCTCTTGAGATCTCGGATAGAAGAATATAAGCCCTAAATATTTTCAAGTAAGAACTCTTTGACCTGAGCAAACACTCCCGGAGCGTCCGAAGCTCTAGGCTTCATCCTCTAGAGCATTTTACAAAATCTTGTGGCCAGTATGATTCAGTATTGTCACAAGCCTCGTAAAATTCTATCTGCAACTGAGAATCCAGGAGTCAGAATCCAGAATTCAGAATGAAGAAGAAAAACTCCACTGCGTCATCCTACGGCTTGACCGGGGGATCCATCTTCTCTTCTATTTTTCCTTGACGACTTGAATTCTTGAATTCTTGACGCATCGCATATTGGAGTCCTCAACAACAATATTTCGCAACTGCATTCTGAATGTGGTTATGTGTTTTTGTAAAGTGCTATAGAACGATCTGGTAATCTTTTCGCACTTCATCACGATTTACCTCTTTCAGAAGGGACCAAATTTCCTTTATAATGGAATTGACTTTTGTCACCAGCGTAGCCTCCTTCTTTCGTAGTTACCAGAAGGCTGCGCTCTTTTTATATCAGGACACAACTTTCGAACATACTCCCAAGGTTTCCGAATGAGCATTACATACGGTCTTTATGAAGAACTACTAAACAGTATCCTTTCTGCGGAACTCGAAAGAACAACCGAAAACCTCAAGTCATTTGATCAGCAAATCGAAAATGCTGACGCTCCAGACATACTTGCCCAATATTTAGCCACTGAAATTAAAACGCTATTGCGTTTCTTTACAGGTAAAGAGGGGCTTGCGAACCAGGTCCAGATCTGTAACAAAACAGTTGAATACATCAACAGAGTAGCGAATCAAATGCTCACTGGAGACCAGCCGCAAATTGGGTCTATTCCGGAGGAGCCTAAACTACTTTTGGGCATTGAAAAGAAAAATAAATTGGAATCAGAATCAATAAAAAAACTGCGACCCATTACACCTCTAAATACCAATACACTCTTAACTGCATCGGGGAAAGATCCTAGGCTCCATTCTGAGCTATCCAAGGAAATCAGAACGGCGGATCACATTGACCTGCTGGTTTCCTTTATCAAATTGAGTGGCTACAAACTAATAGAAGAAAGTCTTAGGGAGTTCACAAAAACCAAAAAGCTAAGAGTTATTACCACTACGTATATGGGGGCTACAGATGCCAAGGCAATCAAACTATTGGCTAGCCTACCGAACACCGAAGTTAAGATCTCCTATGATCGAGATAGGACCAGGCTTCATGCCAAAGCCTACCTTTTTCTCAGAAATACTGGTTTCCATAGCGCTTATATAGGCTCCTCAAACCTTTCTCATGCCGCTGTCACTGAGGGTTTGGAGTGGAATATTAAAGCAAGTTCAAAAGAATCGCCCCAGGTCATCACGAAATTTCAGGCCACCTTTGAAACTTACTGGAACGACTCAGAATTTCTGCCCTATGCACCTGATACAGACCATGAAAAATTAGAAGATTCTCTCAAACAAGAAACCTTTAGCCCCTTATCCGATTCAACTAGAGATTTTTATTTTGATCACAAACCTTTTCCATACCAAAGAGAAATCTTAGACAAGCTAGAGGTTGAAAGAACTGAGTTCAGAAAAAATAGAAATTTAGTCGTGGCTGCAACAGGTACTGGAAAAACAGTCATAGCTGCATTTGATTACAAACGGTTTCGCCAGAATCATAATGGCAATGCTCGTCTGCTATTCGTTGCTCATCGCAAAGAAATCTTAGAACAGAGTCTTTCCTGTTTTCGGCAGATTTTAGGAGATCATAATTTTGGTGAACTTCTTGTAGATAGATTTTTTCCCAAAAAATACGACCATATTTTCCTCTCGGTACAGAGTTACAAAAAGATTAAAGCTTTGAACTTGGACAAGAACTTCTTTGATTTCATCATCGTGGATGAAGTACATCACGGCTGTGCAGATTCATACCAAGAAATCCTTACTTATTATGAACCTCAGGTATTGCTGGGACTCACGGCTACACCGGAACGGATGGATGGGTTAGATGTAACGCGCTATTTTGATGATCGCATAGCATCTGAATTGCGGCTATTTTGCGCGCTTGAAAAGAAACTACTAAGCCCATTTCATTACTACTGTGTTTCTGATGAATTCTCTGACCTGCGAGATGAAAAATATTGGGTAAATGGGAAGTTTAGTGATACAGCTCTATCTAAATTGTTTACTGCAGGTGACGCCCGAGCAAAGCATATCTTTAACTCACTGATGAAATACGTCGCCAACCCAAGAGACACCATTGCGCTTGGGTTTTGCGTTGACATGGATCATGCACATTTCATGGCTTTACAATTTAACAAGCTTGGACTCCCAGCAAAGGCACTCACCTCTAAGAGTCTGCAAGAAGAACGGTGTCCCTTCGGCAAGCGCGGGTTAACTTTTCGAATTTAGTGCCGGTATACTCCT
>CAZRLV010000023.1:0-18423 GCA_964600955.1 uncultured bacterium | reverse complement strand
GGAAGTCCAACCAGATAACTTCTTGCCACAACAGTATAGTCCCAATATCCGCTAACTCCCATGATAACCCGGCTCAGGGCAACAGCCTGAAAAATAAAAAAGGTGAAATAGGTCAGGGAATTTGCCTGAAGTGCACGCCCGGAATGCCCCAAAGTAACCCGTGTAGCCATAGCGTAAACCAGGGAACTATAACAACCAATTGCCAAAGCATGTAAGGCGGCCTCCTCCAAAATTGAAGTCACCGGGTATCCCAAAAGACTGAGAAGGCCTAAAATACCATAAAGCATAGAACCTACCGGAAGCCATGCCATGGAGTAATAAAGCATGGAGAGCAAAGAGGAGCCATGATGAAACCGAAACCTCCATAGACGAAATTGCCAAAAAAGTATCACCAGTAGACCCAGGTCGCTGACGAGATAGAATTCTGATCGCTGAAAACAGAAGGCCAGGACTTTTAATCCTGAAAATAACGCAAACCCCGGAAGTGCCAGGGGCAAACGACGAATTTCATAGTCCTTATGAATGCAGCTTGTAAAAAAGGGGATCATACGATAGGCAACCGTAAAAACAATCAGACCCAGATAAAAATGGAACCCCAATCCATAGCTCAGCAAATAGGCTAAAAAATCACCGCTGAATGCAAACCAGGTAAAACTCAAACAGCCTAGTGTCCCGCCAGTTAACGCCAAAAGTGCAAATGCAGGCTGTAGCTTTCTCTCATGCTCCACCCTTAACCAGTGCAGCCATAAAAGACCTGTGGTGTAGATAAACCCAAAAGAGCAAAGCAAAGATCCAGCAAAAAGCCAGGTTGCCCCAAAGCCCAAGGCAACGGCAGAGCTCAGATAGCCACAGAGAAACAAACCAAAAACCAGACGAATATGCAGGGGACGAATGGCGGGGTAGTCCAGCCAACGGGGAAAGACCGTAAAAATAAACCCCAGAATAAATTGAGTAATGAGCCCATAAACCATGGAGGTCATATGGACCCCAGGGGCATAGAGTCCGCTTAGACTTCTCTTGACCTCGATCAGTTGATACTGATCGAGAACCCACCAACCCATGGTCAAAAGAGTCATCAAACTCCCCAAAGCGAAAAAAAGGCGATGAGGGGCCTGAAAAACCATTTTAAGCTGTTCTATTTTAACCATTGTGGCTCCAATTTAAATTCAAGAATACAGAATACAGAAGTCAGAATTCAGAATGAAGAATTTTTTCGACCTTTCGAATGGGTCCCCCGATCAAGTCGGAGGATGACAAGAATTGGGGAAGGAACTAAAGGACTATCGGAACTAGAGAACTATAGAATAAGAAAAGAGCGGGGAGGCGGAAGCACAAGGGGTGACTATTTTTTCCTTTTCTCCATTCCGATGATACCTATAGTTCCGATAGTTCTATAGTTCCTTCTCCTACCTTTCGTCTCCTATCCCCTCCCTCTCCTTCACATTTTCTTGCAGAAAACCCAACCACTCGTCCATTCCCTCTCCGGTTCGAGAACTGAGTTGGATCACGCGGGCCTTGGGATTCAATTTTCGAATATGGTCCAGGCAAAGATCCAGGTTCCAGTCCAGATAGGGCAAAAGATCGACCTTGGTCAGGAGAATGAGATCCGATCGATGAAACATCCCAGGATATTTTTGAGGCTTGTCTTCGCCTTCCGTGCAAGATAGCAGGGTCACGTTACGGGTTTGTCCGAGATCAAATGCCGCCGGACAAACCAGATTGCCCACATTTTCAATCAGCAAAAGATCTGTGGTTTCCAGGTTCAGCCAATGTAGACCGGAATGAATGAGATCGGCGTCTAGATGGCAAGAAGCATGGGTATTGATCTGATGCACCTGACGATCTTTACCCTCAAGCCGCCTCGCGTCATTACGGGTTTCCAAATCACCCACTAAGACCGAAATTCCTATTTTATTTGCCAGAGCGGCCAGAGTTTTTTCGAGAAGGCAGGTTTTACCGGCTCCCGGAGAACTCATCAAATTGAGACTGAAGACCGCAAAGCTCTCAAGCCAGGAACGGTTTCTGGCGGCCAATTCATCGTTTTTACTCAAAATACTCTTCTCAACCCGGATTTTTTGCGATTTTTGCTCGCGACTTTGTTCCAGATTAGCTTCTTCACAACCACAATCTAGGCACATAGCTCCACCTCCTTCAAAAGAAATTCCTTTCCTTCGATGATTTCTACATTAAAGCTCTCACAAGATTCACAATACATCGCGGGTGGATCGGGGCAGATCTCTGCAGCGCAGGATTTACACCTCAGCTTGAGGGGTCGTTCATCAATCTCCAAAGCAACCCCATCCAAGATCGTATTGCGTGCTGCCACCGGATAGGCAAATTCCAGGGCATGACGCTCCACTCCACTCCATGATCCGATCTCAACCTTCACGGACAAGACCTTGCAGTTTGGGTGTTCACTGGCAATTCCTTGCACCTGTGAAACCAGTTCATAACAAAGTGATAATTCGTGCATCATTCCTCAACAAATTCTGGGAAGAATCTCACCGAGGGGAAAATCCAGGATGCGGCGTCCTCCAATTTCTGACTCCAATACCACCCGTGAACTCAAATCGGTGACCTCACCAATGACACAGGCGCCTTCACCCTCCTTGAAAGATCTCCAGGTACTCAAAATGCCTTTGACTGCACCGGGATCACAGATGCAAACTAGTCTGCCCTCAGAGGCTACCTGCAAGAGATCAATACCCAGAATCTCAGAGACTCCTACGGCCGCCGGACTGAAGGGAATTTGCTCCTGAAACAGCAATGCTCCAAGGGATGAATTATGAAAAATCTCATTGAGTACCGTAGACACACCCCCGCGTGTGGGGTCACGCATAAAGCGAATACCCATGGCATAGTCTCTCACAGACTGCACAAGCCGGTGCACCGGCCCCGTATCCGAGCGGGGCGGATTGCTGAGGTTAAAATCCTCACGGGCTGCCATAACCGCCATTCCATGATCCCCCAATGTCCCATTAACCAGAATCTTGTCTCCTTTGCGAATCCTGGCGACTCCGAGATCAAATTCATGCCACAAGTGGCCAATGCCTGCCGTGTTGATAAAAATTCCGTCGCCTTTACCCTTAGGAACCACCTTGGTATCTCCGGTAACAACTTTGACATCACAATCCATGACCGCTCTCTGAATAGAATCCAAAACTCTCCCCAGAGTTTCGCGCGACAGGCCCTCCTCCAAGATCAGTGAAAGCGAAAGAAAACGTGGAATCGCACCGCAAACAGCCAGGTCATTCACCGTTCCATGTACACAGAGATCCCCGATATTCCCCCCAGGGAACTCCAAAGGAGAAACTACGAAGCTATCCGTACTAAAACAGCTTTTACCGTCAATCGTATTTAAAATAGCGGAGTCCCCCAGCTCCTCAGATTCTGAAGAGAAAAAGCGGTTGACGATTTCATTTTGGATCCAATCAAAACTCTCTCTTCCTCCACCGCCCAGAGAGAGCTGAACTTCATCGCTCCTTTTCATAATCCTTCTCCCTCATGCCTTGAGTATCTAAAATGTGCCGCGCAGCTGCCCTCGGCTGAAACCATGCAGGGTCCCAGGGGTCTTAGCGGTGTGCATTGGTTCGCGAAATAATCACATTCTTTGGGTTCGATCTTGCCCTTTAGAACATCCCCGCAAGCCATGCCTGAACCAGGAGTTTCACAAGCATCGGGCACACCGGAATCACAATCAGGACAGGATTTCCCAGGATTGAGTGCGATTTCAACCCCAAAACGCCTCCTTGCATCAAAGGCTTCAAATTCGCCTTTGAGTCGCAACCCACTTCCTGGAATCACTCCGATTCCCCGCCAGGCCGCATCACAGGGTTCCATGGTTTGGGCCATGAGGGCCAGGGCCTTGAGGTTGCCCTCATCTCGAACCACACGCTCGTATTGATTGACCAATTGAGCTTTGTTTTGCAGCACCTGGGCTATGAGCTCTTCCAGTCCAAAAAGAATATCAAGGGGCTCAAACCCGGCCACAACGCAGGGAATGGCATAGTTTTTCACAATGGGGGCATAGGCGTTGGACCCGATGATGGCGCTAACATGACCCGGACAAAGAAACCCGTCCAGTCGCAGGTCTGGGTCCTGAAGCAAGGCTTCCAGGGCTGGGGGCACCAATTTGAAAGCAATCAGTAGAGAATAATTGTTAATCCCTTCGCGTTTTGCCTGAACCACCGAGGTTAGAATTGAGGGTACGGTGGTCTCAAACCCGATGGCTAAAAATATGACTTCGCTATCCGGATGCCTACGCGCGATCTCAAGGGCATCCAGGGGAGAATAGCAGATACGAATGTCCTGGCCCCTGGAGCGAGCCTCTCCAAGAGTCTCTCTGGAGGAGGGAACTTTCATCAAATCGCCAAAGCTGGCAATGATATGACCTTGATTGGCTAACTCCAACGCCGTATCAAGATAACCCGCATCGGTGACGCAAACCGGACAGCCGGGCCCGCTAACCAGTTTTACACCTTCTGGCAACATGGAACGGATCCCAAATTGATGGATACTCATGGTGTGACTTCCGCAAACTTCCATCAGGGTCACGGGCGAATTTCTTTTTTCAAGCGCCTTGCTATGCAAGCCCATACGCTGTTTGAGATAGGCGGCTCCCTCACGATTCTTGCGAAACCCATCGATATATTTCATGGCTGTCCTCCGCTCTCATCCTTGATGGAATCCGCCCACTCCTGAACAAGCGAAAGACGCACCTCGGCTTCAACAATATCGAGTTTCTCGATGGCAAATCCGGCGTGAACGATCACAAAATCTCCGGGAACGGGGTTATCTACCAAAGAGAGATTCACCGGAGTTTGCACCCCATTGATATCCACTTGCCCCGTCTCAAAATCAAGAATCTTAATAATCTCCATAGGTACTGCCAGACACATCAGCTTCTCCTTTTTGGTTTTCTTCCTGCGATCACCGCCTGCCCCAGAGAGATTCCCCCGTCATTGGCTGGAATCTCTTTGTGCATCAGCACCCGAAACCCCGATTTCTCCAGCCTGGGAACCAGAAGTTCAAGCAGGGTTCGATTCTGAAATACACCCCCGCTTAAAGCCAGGGTGGAAACCCCGGTTTTTTGGCGTCCAATTTCAGCCAGTTCAAGACTGGCGTCTGCAAGTGTTAGGTGAAATTTCCATGCCAATGCCAAGGTTTCACCACCTCGTCGTTCATCGGCCATGGCAAGAATCCAATTTCCGGTTCGAACCAGAGATAGATTCTCAGATTCTTCCACCTTGAAGGGGTAAGAAAAATCCTCTGTGCATGGGCTCGACAGGGCAGCGGTTTCCAGACGAATGGCAGCCTGTCCCTCATAGCTGATAGGTTCTGACTGCAGTCCACTCATAACGGCGGCCAAATCAAAAAGCCGTCCCACCGAGGAGGTCTGAGCAAACAGTGCCGGATTTTTCAGACTCTGGGCCAGAATCTCGCGTTCCTCACTCTCAGGCATCAACTCCTGCAGCAAAGGGGAGTCTTTAGGTTCTCCAAGGGTCAAAAGCCTTGCCACTGCCTGACGAACCGGCTTAATCACAGACTGGTCTCCCCCTGGAAGTGCAAAGGGTTCAAAACATCCTAGACGCGTGAACTCCTCAGATTGAACATAGAGCAATTCGCCTCCCCAGAGACTGCCATCACTGCCAAGGCCCGTACCGTCATAAACCAGGGCCAGGGCTTCATCCACACCGTTTTCACTCATACAGGAAACGGCATGGGCATGATGATGCTGAATTTCAAGAATGGGAAGTCCAAGCTCCTTTGAGAGTTTTTTACCCAGAGCGTTGGAATGATACCCGGGATGAAGATCCACAGCGATGGATTCAGGGTTAATATAGACCTCTTTTGGAAACTGCCTTGAGATCTGTTCATGAAATTTAGCGGCCTCCACATAGCTAAGATCACCCACATGTTGAGACAAAATGGCTTGATCTTTATGCGCTACACAGAGCGTATTTTTCAAATCCCCCCCCAGAGCCAAAACTGAGCGATTTAAAGGGGAGTTCAGTTTCGTCGCTGCGGGGACAAAACCTCGTGCTCTGCGCAAAACCTGGATGCCCGCGATGGATTTGAAAGCCAGGGAATCGTCGCAAACTCTGGCGATTTCACGATCATGCACCAGCAGGTCATGGGCAATGTCCGGCAGACGTTTTTTGGCTTCTTCGTTGGTTTTGCAAATAGGCTCACCCCGTGCATTGCCGCTGGTCATCACCAGATAGTCAAAATTGATTTTGCCCTGGCTTTCAAAAAGAAGTTGGTGCAAAGCCGAGGTGGGAAGCATTAATCCCAGAGTCGCGCAGTCAGGACAGAGTAGGTCCAGGGGAAGGGGTTGTGACTTTTTGAGGTTAAGGATCAAAATGGGGGCTCTGGGAGACTGCAATTCCTTAGACTCTTGCTCGGAAAAATGGCAGATCGTGTGGATCAAATCTAAGTTTCGCGCCATGATCGCAAAGGGTTTGTGGGGCCTGTTTTTTCTCTGCCTCAACAGGCTTAGAGTGCTACGATTGCCGGCATCACAGGCGAGATGGAATCCCCCCAGACCACGTACTCCAAGAATTCTTCCTGCTTTGAGACTGGCAATGGCCTGAGAAAGAGGATCTTTACCCCGGACCGCTGGGCCGGGACAGAGCGTAAGAAAGTCAAGGCTCGGACCACACTCTGGACAGGCCGTTGTTTCAGCGTGATAGCGTCGATTTTGCGGGTCGAGATACTCTTTTTTGCAAAGCTCACAAAGAGGAAATGGGGCCAGTGTAGTCAGTTGACGATCATAAGGAACGCCTTCTACAACCGTAAATCGCGGGCCACAATTGGTGCAGGTGGTAAAGGGGTATTGATAACGACGATCAAGGGGATCTTGAATTTCTGCGCTGCAATCTTGACAGATTTTCAGATCCGCCGGGATCAAGAGTTTCTTGGTCTTACCTGAACAGCTTTCAATGATTTCAAATCGATCCAGGTTCTGAGGGTTCTGCCAGCGAAATTCGATCGCATCGATCACCGCTTCAGAAGGCAGGATCTCATGAAATTGGTCGCGAAAATCCAAAATCTTCTGAGCATGGCCTTCCAGAACAATCTCTACGTGATCCCCACAGTTTTTCACCGTACCCGGAAGCCCCATGGAACACGCAGCACGATATACAGCAGGCCGAAACCCGACCCCCTGCACAACTCCGGCAACCCGAAGCTCAGCACGTCTGAATTGAGATTTATCTTCCATGATCACAAATTTTATGAGCAGGATTTATGCCACAAAATGATGCAAAAACCAGGGCAAAAGGTCATGAATTGAAGATTAGTCGTGACAAAATGGCAAAGAGTTGGAAGAATGAATCAGAGGGAGCATAGGAATCCAAGGAATGAAGAAAAAGACTAGGAGAATAAAACTCCAGCGTATCAGGCCACCACAAAATTCCGTCATCCTCCGACTTGATCGGGGGATCCACTCAAATGGTCGTAAAAATTCTTCATTCTGAATTCTGTCTCCTGACATCTGGCATCAATTTTGCGCTCCTAATTATGATATTATTATCTGATTAGGAGTTTTAATCATGGTAGATACAAGTCCCATGGGTCGTCCTTGCAAGGATGAGTCAAAGCTGTGTGTGGATCCTCTTGATGAAATGCCTCTTGATGAGCGAGATAGACAACTTCATGAGTGGCCCTGTGAACCACTTTTGAATTTTGATGATTGGTTTGAGGATTTGAAATCCTAGTTTTTAAGGAGGAATGATGTCAGGTCCAAGAATTCTGATTGTGGGTGGGGTTGCCGGAGGAGCTTCGGCGGCCGCCAAGGCTCGTCGAACTTGTGAACAGGCAGAGATTCATGTTTTTGAGAGGGGACCGTATATCTCTTTTGCCAATTGTGGACTGCCTTATTTTATTGGAGGTGAGATTGAGTCCCGTGATGCACTACTTGTGGCAACTCCTGAGACCTTCAAAAACAAATATCGCATCCATGTGCATACTGGTCACGAGGTTTTGGAGATCCTCCGTGAGGAAAAATCGATTCGTGTGCGCGAAGAAAACGGAGATGAGAGACTCGAATCTTATGACAGGCTCATTTTAAGTCAGGGTGCGAATCCACTCCTACCTCCCTTTCCGGGAACGGTTCAAGATCATGTTTTCACTCTACGCAGTATTCCTGACATGGATCGTATTAATAATTACCTTCTAGAAAAAAAACCTAGCACCGCCATTGTCATCGGAGGGGGTTTCATCGGGCTTGAGATGGCCGAGGCTTTTCACCGCAGGGGCATGAAGGTCACGATTGTAGAGAAAGCACCCCATATTCTCCCGGGGCTCGATACAGACATGGCTGTTCAGCTTGAGGGTGAGTTGGCCGGGGATCGGTTTCGTTTTATCACAGGATCCGGTGCCACGGAAATCCTAAAAGATCAGCTTGTTTTGGATGATGGCTCAAAAATTGAGGGCGATGTGGTGCTCATGAGCATTGGTGTGCGACCTGAGCTGGAACTGGCCACGCACTCTGGACTCGAGATTGGAAAGACCGGCGGCGTGCGTGTGAACTCTAAGATGCAGTCATCGGATAAAAATATTTTCGCTGTGGGAGACATGGCTGAAACCTTCCACAGAATCCCTGGTCCAAAATCGGACTCACAAACCCCGGTGCGTATCCCCTTGGCTGGACCCGCCAATCGTCAGGGACGGGTTGCGGGTGCCAATGCTGCGGGTGGCTCCATGGAATATCAGGGGGCCCAGGGAACGGCCATAGTACGAGTTTTCGACTGGGTTGTTGGGATGACAGGGTTTAGCAGCCGTCAGGCTGAAGATGCCGGCTATGACTTTGAAGCCTCCATGACTCGCGATTTTCAACACGCCGGATATTTCCCCGGTGCCAGCATGCTCATCACCAAGGTGCTCTTTGAAAAGGGAAGCGGAAAGCTCCTTGGCGCGCAGGTTTTGGGCAAGGAAGGGGTGGACAAGCGCGTGGATGTGATGGCCACAGCCGTTGCCGGAAAGATGAGTGTAGAGGATTTGGAGTCTTTGGATTTAGCCTATTCTCCTCCCTTTGGTGCTGCCAATGACCCGGCCAATATCGCCGGTTTTGTAGCGGCCAATATCGAAAGGGGAGAAGTCTCAACCGTAGATCCGGAATCCTGGGTTTCCGAGTGTGAATTTCTCCTAGATGTTCGAGAGCCTGCTGAACTACTTGTATTTGGTAAATTGGCAGGAGCGGTTAATATCCCTCTGGGAGAGCTGAGAAATCGTCTGGGAGAATTACCTGAAAACAGAGATATTATTGCCTATTGTCAAAAAGGGCAACGCGGGTATCTGGCCACACGAATCCTGATGCAGAGCGGATTCCCGCAGGCCAAAAACCTCCGGGGCGGATTTTTGCAAGCCAAAGCCAATGATCTGACTATCGAAAAAGACTAGAATTTCAATTTCGGTAGTAGTCGTTGGATTCTGCGGTCACAGTCCAGGCAGTGGGGACAGCAGCGAATATAGAGGTAATAGATGGCTACCGGAACAATAATCAATGCCGGGATAATCCAGGCCAGGGCAAAACAAAGCAGAATAAATCCGCCCACCGTCAGATATTCCTTGAAGCCCTCCAAGCCTCGAGCACGGTGGTGAATACGATGGGACCCGCAATGGGGGCATTCCGGTCCATCATAAGTTTCTGCCTCAGATTTAGGCTCAGAGCTTTGATCATCGCTCTCACCGTCCATGCGACGATGACATTCAGGACAATGGGTGACCTCACCCGGAAACTCATACCCGCATTTTGCACAATGATTGAGTGACATACAGCCTCCCTACTCCATAGTTTAGAACCAAAAAGACTTTATCGTTGTGGTCTACCCACACTCTTATTATACTCCTGCGAAATCCAAAATGACGAATGGCGATTACCATGCAAGGCTTGAAAAGGCGCAAACCGGGGTCTGGGCTTGAACCCGGACTGAATAAAGAGGATTATCGCCGAGATTTTGGAAGGATCCGAAGTCTGTTAGGGCGTAGGTTTTCAGAATCTGCGTTCCTCCTGGCAGCCTTGCTAAGCTTTGGCGGAATTTTCTCGAATTCCGCTTGTGAATTCAAAGGTCAGATTTTATTCCTGGAACAAAACACAAGACATAGAATTGGGGGCAAAAGAAGTTAAACTGCATCTGAACCATCCGACTCCTTCTCTAGATCATCTCTATTGGACTCTTAGAACTAGTCACCTCAATTTTTTGACTGAGTCTGCATTGAAGAATGCTGTTTTTGGCCTGAAACATAAGGGTACTTGGCCTACGGAGATACCCTTTCTTTTTTCTCCTATCGAGCACTTCCTGCTCAATCCGGCTCTGGTTCCAGTCGACTTCGAGGTAGGACCCAATATCGGCTCAGACCACCTTCCTATTTTTCTGGAAATCGCAGTTCAATCAAAGTTCAAGAAACACTGTAAGGATTGATTCTGTCCTAAGACAGAAGCTATTATTTATGTTATTTTGTGCCCCCTGATAGATGGGTATTTTGGGAGATAAAGGAAGAATATGGGACAGGACATCCTCGTTTTTATCTATGCAAGCAATGTTTTCTTCTTATTGACCATGGGACTGCATGCTTATATTGCCTGTTTTCACTTCTTTAGAGGATATGCAAAACGCTCAAAAAATCTGAGTCCTGTAATTGACCCGCATTATCCCCAGGTTCTTATCCAACTTCCTATCTATAACGAGGAAAACTCGATTCATTATCTCCTCGATTCCATTGATGCTCTGGACTACCCCAGAGATCGCATTAAAATTCAGATCCTGGATGATTCCGATGACGATAGCCATCGTGTAGTGAGTACCTGGCTCAGTTCCAGAGATCCTCGCTTTGAAACCGAGCATATTCGCCGCTCAGAGCGCGTAGGCTTTAAAGCCGGTGCCTTGAAATATGGCCTAAGCCAGGACTCCAGCCCTTTTGTGGCTATTTTTGACGCAGACTTTAGACCGCGCCACGACTTTCTCAAGCGAGCCATTGTTCAGTTTCAGGACCGCGAGAACTTGGGTCTTGTGCAGGGGCGCTGGGGTTATCTGAATCAAAATGCGAGTTTTTGGACCCGGTTCCAGGCCGTGGGAATGGATGGCCACTTTGCCATCGAGCAACCCGCTCGAGCCTGGAACGGATTCTTTATGAATTTTAATGGAACCGCCGGGGTCTGGCGCCGTGCAGCCATCCTTGAGGCCGGCGACTGGGAAGGGGATACTTTAACTGAAGACCTGGATCTCTCGTACAGGAGCCAACTCGCAGGCTGGAAACTTGATTATGATCTGGACTTGGAATGTCCCTCGGAGATTCCAGAGTCCATCTTCGCTTTCAAATCTCAGCAGTTTCGCTGGGCTAAAGGCTCGATCCAGACCCTCCTCAAGCTCATGCCAAAAATTCTAAGATCGGATGCCAAAACTGGCCAAAAAATCGAGGCAGGCTTTCACCTGACCCATTACTTGATCCACCCCTTACTTGTCATGAACTTCCTTTTAGGATGTTATATCATTTTTAATCCTGATATTTTGCTACGCTATCCTTTGGAATATGTTTTTATGCTGATTCTATTCACTTCCCTGGGACCGAGCGCCCTGTATCATATTTCGCAAAGGGTTCTTGGGAAGCGCGTTCGAGGAGGGCCGTCTTTCTATTTGCTGATGATTTCACTAGGATGCGGTATGGCCTGGAACAATACACGCGCCGTGGTTCAAGCCCTTAGCGGCGTGGAAAGCCCCTTTGTTAGAACTCCCAAAATAGGGAACTTCTCCAAGGTTTATCTTCCACCTCGCAATTTTCAGTTTCTGGTGGAGATTCTTCTCGGTTTGCTGGGAGCCTATACTTTGGCCCATGCTTCAAGCGGATTCTATTTTCTGGTTCCTTTTCTGAGCCTTTATACCCTGGGATTTCTGATCATTGGCTGGGGGAGCTTTTTTGAATGGCTCCAAACCGGCTTTTTACAGAAACCATTTTCCTCTATTCCCAGTTCAAGTCCATCTCTATATAATACGGGTAGGGGGCGCTGATTTTTGGCTTACGCCCCTGAAAGGATGGAGACTGATGAAGGGAAAATCCTGTAAGTTTACTGTAGGTCAGATTATCCATCATCGTCTCTTCGATTACCGGGGGATGATCGTCGATATTGACCCCTGTTTTCAAGGTGAAGAAGAATGGTATGCTCGTATGGCAAAGAGCCATCCCCCGCGGGAAGAGCCCTGGTACCACGTTCTGGTGGATGGTGCGGATTATTTAACCTATGTCGCTGAGCGCAATATAACGCCGAGTGAATGCCTGGACCCCATCCAAAACCCCATGGCCGAACGACCAGGATCGGCAAATTAGGGAATCAAGGAATCATAGGGAGCAAAGGAATCAGAGGAATTATAGGAATAGTAGGAGACAGAATTCAGGAGTCAGGAGAAAGAGCCACCGTGTCTTCATCTAACCCCCAAAAATCCGTCATCCTCCGGCTTGACCGGGGTATCTATCTTTTCTTCACCTAGAGCCTTACAGCCTACCCTTAAAAATGAACACCGAGTCTTTGAGGCATGAAATCCGTTCTTTTTCGGTTCCGGGGGGCGGGACTTGTGATTCTCTCTTCAAGCAAGAGGGAATACCTGCTGATCCTGGAATCAATCCCCCTCAAGATCTCATAGAAAGAGTCTTACAGGCTTTAAAAAAGTCGTATGAGAATAATCTTGGGTCACGTGTCATACGCTACGATGCCACCATTGCTCTGTTGCGCGACAACCTCAATGACCTACGGGCCTTTGACCTCTCGGGGCTCGAACCTTTTTTGCGCCTGAAAATTGCTGAAGCCTATAATGATCTGGCCGTGGGACTTGGGGCAAAGGGACAAAAAGAAGGTCTGGTGGGCCTTGAGTCAGCAGAATATGCCTACTACCTCTACTCCTTGAGAACCCTGCCGACTCTGCTGGTGTTTACGAATCTGGGACGCTATCTGAAAACCAAAAGGCGTTTTAAAGAAGCCAGCAATCTGGCAAAAGAAGGATTGCTACTCTGGGGTGAAAACCCATCTACGGTAGAACTACAAAACTTGAGGTCTATCTCCACCCCATAGAAGCCGTGGCGTCTTGCATTGTATAAATAGCCTTGTCGTCGCAAAACACCGTGGCATCCGCTCGTACCCTTAGGGTTGAGTCGGCTTCAACTTCCTTGATATCCACCTGATAGAGTACCCGTTTTTGCGTGGGAAGAATCTGACCTCGATAGGACCAGGAAAAATCACCGTCGGTATGAACACGTAAATAGGAAGCCGGGGAATCAACCAACCCCTGCTGAATTAAAAAATAGCGCAGGATCTGCCCTACCGCATCCAGAGAGTAACTTCCGGGAACAACCGGGTCTTGATAAAAATGACTGAAGAAGATCCATTCCTGGGGATCAATCATTTTCTCCACGAGCAGTTGACCTTGATTCCAGGGACCACCTGCTTCATCAAAACCAACAACACGGTCGATAAAGAGGCCCGGCCCCTGAGGAAGACGAACTCCATCTCCAATCTCTGCCGGAAGAATGAGGTGATCTGAGCACTTGAGGGCAGCGGGTTTCAAACCTGGAATACCCGGTGTACTCGCAAGACCTGCCTTGGAGAAAAAACCAAAATGCAGATCCGTTCCCCGAGCAATACAACAGCCATCGGGAAGCCCGGCTTCTACGTCAAATTTCACCATGAAAACCTCGGGTGTATCCACAACCTCCTTGAGCAGAACTTCGGTTTGAATGCGGGTGTTTTGCGCCATTAAATCGGTAAAAACCTGCAAGGTTCCAGAAAGATTACGAATGAAACGATCCGTGTCACTCAAAGTATCAATTCCAAGTAGCTGAGCCATCAATCCACAAGGCTGGAGAACCGCCTCATTTAAAATGCAATAGGGAAGGACTCCCTGATTCACCTGAAAAAACCAATCGTCATGACAAAGGTCCATCTCAGCGCGCATGCGAGCACCCGGACGGAGCTTGCCAAATTGTCCGTCAAGCTCAAGAACTCTTGAGACACAGGAGTAGGGGGCATTTGGCATTCTTGAAATTTGACGCCGGTGATCAAAGCTATGATAGCGCTCTCCAAAAAAGGCCGAGGGCCTTCCTGAAGTCAGCTCAACCAACTGGGCTTCATTAGCATGCACATCTCTACCAAAACGGTCTCTAGCCCCGACCCGAGGTTCAGGCAGAGCGGGCAGTGAGTCAAAGCAGACTTCAACACCCAGGTTTGTAATATGAACCACCTCGCGGCCTTCGGAGGTTAAAACCGCGTCAGCAAAAACTCTTGGAACCGCCCCGGGGATGATTTGGGTAATTTGAACATCATAGCTAAGATCACGCATTCCGGGAATAACCTGGCCGCGGCACTTCACCTGGATCTCTTGGTTTTGTACGGGTCTGAAATGTCCTCCGCGTGCCTGGGTTCCAAGCCCCAGATAAAGTAGATAGAACTCCAGCATCTGTGTACACCCGTTGAGCATTAAAGTTCCGGGCATCACCGGGTCATCCTTGAAATGCGATGTGAAATACCAATGTTCATCCTCCAGATTCAAGATAGCTTCCAGGCGACCCATTCCATGCGTCCCACCCTCGCGCTCAACTCGTATCTGGTCCAGCATGCAAAGCTCTTCACTACTCCACTGCGGAGAGGTGCGCATTTCTCCCGTAGCCGCAGGGAAAACGGGGGCAAAACCTGGACCAAAGCACGAGAAAAGGTTACCTTGAATCAGAGCGGATAAGTCCTGGCGATCAAAACTATTTTTCTTACAGTTTCTTAAAGGAATGAAAGGATGCTCAGGCCGCACGGGCAAAATTTCAGGTTTTTCGTATTCCCCCTTAGCCGATAATTCCTCCATGGTGAAATACCCGGCACAACCATTCTTCCAGCGAATAAAGGGCTTGCCGTTGACGGTTCCAAGTCCCTCAAAGAAAAACAGCCAGGTATCTTCATGCTGAACATAGGACTGAATATAAATCTCATAGTGCAAGGTAGAGGGAGCCCTGGGGTAATCATCAAAAAATGTAAAATCTGCGCCCAGCAGGCGATAAACTCTTTCGCCTTCAACCTTATGGTCGATGCCAAGATAGCTAATTAAAAATAAGTCCGCTTGTCCCGATTCAATGGCCACAGAAATTGGGATACGACCGTCCACCAAAAACCAGGCGTCCTGCAAAACATCAAATTCTGTCACAATCGAGGAGGGTTCAAAATGGTGGAGCTTCCCCTGAATCTCAAGAATTCGATCCACCAGCAAATAAGGCGGTGAAGGGAAACGTGTGCGCACAGGATAGCGATCAATAATCTCAAACTCGGACCCGAAAATCTCAGCGATGCTACCCTCTGCAAATTTCAAGCAGTCTTGCGGCCCGAAAAGGGCTTGGACCTGATTTTCTATGAACGGTTTCTCGGTTTGCTCGGCTTCAAAGGACAAACCCGCTTCTACCTGATTTTGAGCTTTCAGCTGCAAGGTTTGATCTTCCAGAAAACTCTGATGGAGGGCCAGAATTTTCTCTTGAATCCTGATATAGTCGCTGTCATTTGATCCAAGGAGAGGGGGCCGTGAGGTAGTGGCTTGTCGCCACTTAGCACCCAAAGCTCCAAAATCAGCTTTTGCGATTTTGCGTCCGATGGGAACCGTTATCTTGGCCTCACCCTCATCTTCGACTTCAGACTCCAGACTCGGTGAAGGGTAGAGACTGGCCAGGTTCATCTCCACACCATGCGAGGCCAGCTTTCCCAGAGCATGCAGCAGTTGAAGCTCATCATCACGCTCTCTAAGATTCAGAGGACAGGTTAAATGCGCTCGTGAACCCAGGATGCTATCGATATAGCGCGAGACTGACCCCTGAGGCCCTACTTCAATAAAAATTCTAGCACCATTTGCATAGGCGGCCTCAAGGCTGGGGGCAAAGTCAACGGGCTCGATGCAGGTCCGTGTGATCGCCTGGCTGAGGCTGTCTTGTTCAAGGGGAATAGCTTGACCTGCCGCGTGGGAGTAAAACTCCAATTCAAAGGGCAGGGTAACTGGGTTGCTCCAAAGAGCACGGAGTTCAGCCTGGAGGGGGGCTAATATTTCACTATGGTAAACCTGAGGCATGGCGATGGGGGTAGAATGAGCACCCAGCTCTTGAATCAATGCCCTGCAAGACTGTTTAAGCCCCGCAACCACACACTCCCGTGGGGAGTTCACCATGGGCAAAAAGGCACCCGGATAATTGCCTATTGCTTCTGAAATCCTGGCCTGGGGCAAATTGACCAAATGAGTCTCCCATTCAATGGGTTCAGAAATTCCCAAAGCCTTTTGCACAGCCAGGAACTCGCCATCCGCCTGGTTTTCAAAAATGGGCGTGGACTGAGCTTTTTTCAAATAAGGGTCCAGCTCCCAAATTCCAAGGGCCAGTAGGCTATAGATTTCACCCCCGCTAAACCCTAAAATCTTTTCCGGCATGATGCCAAGGTCTGAAATAAGAAGATCCGTATAAATACAAGACAAAAAGGTGGTAGCCGAAGAGATTTCAAAGACCGAAAGACTCGGCAGGCATTGCGCCCTATCCCAAAGTTTTTCAGTACAGCTTATGGTCTTGGAGTAATCTGTCAGCCTTTGCATACGATCTAGCAGATGCGGAAATCGCTGAAGAATTGAGGTTCCCACTCCGGGATAGAGATTACCAAAACCGGGGTAAACAAAGGTGATAGCTCCCTTTGCGGCCAGAGGCTCCGGCGAGTAATAAATCCCCTGAGGATCACGTAGTTCTTTGTGACCCTGTGCAAGCAGACCCAATGCTTTTTTACGCTTTGATTCAAGATCTGTGGGGCTTTTAGCCACGATAGATACTGTAGGTAGATTCGATTTGTTAACCAGGTGAGCACTCTTATTTAAGGGGCTTGAAAGTTGGATTTTGATCTCCTCCAGGGTGCTACCTGAGAAAAGAAAAACTCCGGGGCGCATACCCGTGCTGAAGATGGGTGATGCAAGCTTAGACCCTTCTTCTAAGACAAGAAAATGATGCTGATCCTTGCCTGCTAGACCGTGGACTAAAACTCGTCGCGGACCTTCTGATTCATCCAAAATCCAGGGAATGATTCCCGGTTGGGTTTGAGAGCTTTTACTGAGAGTTTCCAGCGAAAGAACACCGGATAAAATACTGACAAGCCCATGAACAGAGCGCGCAAACCCCAGCTTGGATCGCGAAGACATAAGACTGGGCGAGCTGAAATTTTGCTGAACCAATCCTGATTTCTCAAGCCAAGTCAGCTCAGCAGACTCAATAACCCCCGGACCATAGTCTTGCATGAGTTTCTCAAAAGTCGACTTTGCCTGATTGGACGTACACGCGCTCAGATGAATCAAGCGAGCTAAAACCGTATCTTTGGCCTCGAGGGCATCCGATTCACGTTTGAGCACCATCACGCAGGCTCCCTCGCAAAAAGGCCCCTGACTCTGGATTTCGTCTCTGAGGATGAGACCATTTCTAAAGTCCAGGGGAAGGTCCACCGCGCCAACAATCATGGCATCCACCTCACCGCTTAAAAGGGCGTTTCGCGCAAGAGACACGGCTTTAACACCCGAACCTTCTTCCTGGAAGACCACATAAGAAGGCCCTTGAAAATCAAACTCAGTGGTGATCCGATTGGCTGGAAAATTGGGAATATCTCCCACCACATCATCAGCGGTTACAGGATCGCAAATTGCGTCCTTGAATTCCTCAAGGAACTCATCCATCGAGCTGGGATTTTCCATGGAAGCAACTCTTTGCATGAACTTGCCAAGTGCTCGCGAAGATTTAAGACGCAGGGTATGATCACAAATATTAGTATTCCAATTGAGTCCGATGAGAACCCCGGTCTTTTGCGGGAGTGAATCCTTTCTTTCTGATAATTGTATGAGACAACGCTGTGTTATCTCCAGAATCAAAAGTTGCTGCGGCAGAAGATGTTCAATCTCACGTGGACTGATATGAAACTGACCAAAATCGATCTCACGATCTTTGAGAAAACGACCATCAGGCAAAGCATCTTCAAGATTTGAAAAACGCGGCCAACGCCCTGGCGGAGGGGAAGAAAACCTGGGGGGGCCGCCAAATAGACAGTCCTTGACTGCCTCTAACCCTTGAAGATCCCCCAGGTCACAGTCCATGGCGAGAATAGCAATCGGTTCCGGTTTGACCTCAGGTTTAGATCTTTTCCAACTCAGCTTGCGTTCAGGCCTGAATTCCTCGAGAATCAAGTGGGCATTGGTGCCACCAAATCCAAAGGCGCTCACTGAGGCCCGACGTGGTTCATGGTTTTGAGGTTGATCCCAGGCAAGGGGGTTTCTTACGGCCTTCATCCACGCAGATTGATCTTTCAATTCCTGAACCGGATCATCCATCAAAGTCGGGGGAAAGGTGGCCTTGCGAATAGCCTGCACGGTCTTGATCGTGCTGGCCATACCCGCT
>CAZRLV010000022.1:0-18466 GCA_964600955.1 uncultured bacterium | reverse complement strand
TGCGCTCCTCTGATGGATGGAGGTAAATCTCTGGGAGTTTTGCAAGTCATCAATGCTCTGGGGCGTAGTTCTTTCTCTAGAGAAGACCTCAAGGACTTGGAGCTCTTCTGTGTTCAGGCATCTCTGGCACTGCTGAAGCATCGCATGCTTCAAGAACTTCAAGACAAGAATGAGGAATTAGCAGAATCGAATCGTCTGAAATCATTTTTTCTGGCGGCAGTCAGTCACGAGTTACGAACCCCATTGACCCCTGTTCTGGCCTGGAGCGGAATGCTGTCAGATCCAGATATGGACGATGAAACACGGGCTGAAGGAATCGGCGAAATTGAGGAACATAGTTCGCATCTAGCAAATTTAATTACGGACCTAATTCACCTGGCCGAACTGGACTGTGATCAGGTTTATATTGAACCACAAGATTTAAACTTGATGGATCTAGTTCAACTAGCTATTCAAAATAAAAAAGCTTTGCTCGACGAGAAAAGAATTAGCCTTGATTCTTCTAGTCTCCAGAACGAACAGTGGGTTTTTGCAGATGAGAGTAAAACCCAGATTTGTATTGAACCAATTCTTGATAATGCCATCAAATTCAACGATGTTTCTGATGGCACAATTCGCCTGGCGCCCGGCTAAAATTCAGATCAAATCACGTACAAATGCAAAAACTCTGGAGAGGGAATCCCTGAGAAAATGATCCCGACTCTCTGTCAACGCTTCCACCAGGTTGATGAGTCCAGAACCCGCGAACACGGGGGACTGGGAATAGGGCTTTCCCTGGTTCAGGGTTTTATGGAACTCTATGGCGGATCCATCCAAGTCGAAAGCTCCCAAGAAAACCGAGAAACCACGGTGACTTTAAGCTTTAAGAAAGGCTGTGAAAATCAAGAATCAGAGGGAGCATAGGAATCAGGGGAATAAAGAAAAATCTTTTCCGACCTTTTGTGTGGATCCCCTGGTCAAGCCAGAGGATGACGAAAATAGAGAACTATAGAACTACCGGAACTACAGAATCATCGGAATGGGGAAAAGAAAAAAATAGTTACCCTTCTGCTTCCGCCTTCCCGCTCTTCTCTTATTCTATAGTTCTCTAGTTCCGATGGTTCTTTAGTTCCATTACTTCCTTCCCCCTCTTCTCTTCAACCTTTCGTGCCTTTCGTGGTAAAAGCTTCTTCTTAATGCTCCCGGTCTTAGTTGCCGATACAGTGATAGGGGGAAATTCTCACCCCAAGTCACGGTCCTCATGGATGAAGGCCACCCTACTTAGAAGCCAGCGATGGTTTCGTAATCTAAGGGAGGAGCATCCATGGGATTTCGGATCAATAATAATATCAGCGCTCTGGTAGCCCAGGGGCATCTCCAGCAAAATCAAATCGGCCTCACGCGCTCCATTGAAAGGCTCTCTTCTGGGCTGCGTATCAATCGAGGAGCAGATGATGCCGCTGGACTCACCATTTCAGAGAAACTCAGGGGACAGATCAAGGGCCTGAACCGTGCAATTCTCAATGCACAGGATGGGATCTCTTTAATTCAAACGGCCGAGGGGGCTCTAAACGAGGATGCGAGTATTCTGAACCGTATTCGCGAACTGACGATTCAGTCAAGCAGCGACACCCTGACCACCAATGACCGCCTTGAAATTCAAAAAGAAGTCGATCAACTTGTAGATGAAATGGATCGAATCGCCAATACTACAGAGTTTAACACCAAGAAGCTTCTCGACGGTTCGGCCACTGCTCTGGTCAGCGTAAACTCTGATGGACTGGAGGGAATTCAGGTTGCTTCAACCCAGGGTTCCAGCGGAGACTATCTGGTTGAAATTTCTTTGGCGTCTAGGGGAGAGCGTCAACATCAGGCATCCAATATCCTGACGAACAAATCTAACGGAACCCTGGCAACCCAGGATACCAAACTAGGTGACTTGGAGTCCTTTCATGATAATGAAAGAAACGCCATTTTGGACAGACCTCAAGTTCTTACTATACGAGGAAACGCAAATGCCTCTGACATCACCTTATCTTCTGACATAACAATTAGCGAACTCGTAAATAAAATGAAGGCTGCCGTGACCACCGATGCTGACGAAGGTGGACTGGGAATCAAGGGAGCTGACATTTCCTTTGATTCCAGAACGGGCCAGGTGGTTGTAGTTTCCGGTGTCGAAGGCTCTACGGGGGATATTTCATTTTCATCCGATGAGGGATTGATCAAAGCTTTTGGATTTCAGGAAACCATCGCCTCGTCGGACCCAGCATACAAAGCATCGGCAACTCAGGTGGGAGTCCCTGATCCGCAGCTATCTGAATCATCAACCACAACAAACCGCTTTAGCGCAGTAATTCCCGGAGTGGATCTTCAATTCCAACCAGCCACCAGTGCCATTGTCGAAGGTGATCTTTCCCCAGTGGATGTCATTCGCGTAGGCGATTCAGATATCACCTTTACCATTGCCGATACCAACTCTTCGCAAAGTGAAACTTTACCTACGGACCCAGTACAGGTAACTCTTAGCGCCAATACAAGCTATTCTCTGGTTTCGATTCAGAACATCGTCAACACCAATGTTCAAACGGGGGTCAATACCGTCACGGGGCTTAGGTTTACCGGAGATCCCAACGGGGTCTATACTCCGCCCAATGTCCGTGCCAGCTTTCGTAACAATCGCCTCGTTTTAACCTCGGGACTCACCGGTACTTCCTCCAAGGTTAGTATTTATGGTGCTTCCACCAGCGCAACCAATATTCTAGGAATCCAAAATGGAGTATTTTTAGGAGAGCAAGGTGAAACGGCCAGGATCGTTGGAGCCAAGGATGTTTCTTCAGGCTTTACCGTAGGAAACAACCCTCTAGCCTTCACAATCATTGGTCCTGATGGGGTCAATTCTGGTATGGCCAATACACCTGGGGGCAGGATTGACTTCGCGGCGAATACCAATATTTCTGCCACCAGCCTGACCGAGGTTATCACCAATCAACTTCGGTCCCAGAACATCCTGGCTGAGGCAGTTGTAGACGCTAACGGTAACCTCGTTGTCCAAACCCTTGAAGATGGTGAGGATACAAATATTACCATCAGTATCATCTCAGGAAATCTGGCCGAAATCGGCCTGGTGAATGGAGCCTCCAATCGAGGAAAAGGCGGCGTTTCTGCCGAATTTGTGGGAATTACCAACGACTCATTTTTTGACTTTGGTTATACCTTTGACACAACCGTACGCTTTGAAATTACAGATCAGTTTGGAGCTTCATCCGGGGATATTGTATTTGGAAGTACGGTACAAGGCGCGCTTGAAGTCGCCACGAATAATAATATTACAGTTTCATCAGCATCCATCTCTGACATCCTCAATGCCAGTGCGCTCTCTACGACCGATGTGGGGTTCTCCTTTGACAGCGGTGGAAAGCTAGGATTCAATTCAAAATCTGTTGGGGACAACTCTCGCATCCTAATCACGGCCAAGGACCCCCGCTTTGGGGTGGGAACAGAACCGGCTACATTTACTTCTGCTACCACACAAACTACGATCCTAAACACTATGGGTATCGATATATCGCAGGCGGCAAGAGGATCAGGAAAAACTCAGTACGCGGTTCATGTCTCAGACCGCAGTTTCAGCCTACAGATTGGAGCTAACGAAAACCAGATTCTCGAAAGTAGTATAGCCAATTTCAGCGCCAACGCTCTTGGCCTGAAAGGGATCGATATTACCAATTTTGCCTCAGCTACCAAGGCTCTTGGCTCCGTCGATGTCGCTGTGAACCGTGTTTCGTCAGAAAGATCCAAGCTTGGATCCTTGCAAAACCGCCTGACCAGCACCATAAACAATCTCACCGTGACGACTACAAACCTACAAGCCGCAGAGTCGCGAATTAGAGATGTTGGTTTAGCCCTTGAAACCGTCTCCTTCACCAGGACACAAATCCTGATTCAGGCCGGAACCGCACAACTCGCCCAGGCCAACGCCCTGCCACAGCAAGCCCTGCAACTCCTGGGAGGATAAATTTAGAAGAAGGAATCAAAGGAATTCTCGATTCACTCGGTCTCTACGGATACTTCCAACCAGGGGTAGATCTTCATGGATTCCTCGAGCTTTTTTAGATAGAGTTCAGGAGTATCAAAGTATTCCATTTCTCCCAGTAGGGTTAGAAACACGTACCAGATTGAAGTAAAGGGGGCTGAACTATGGAAAAGTGCCATGATTTCAAGATCGGGAAGAAAGAAACAATGCCCGTTATAGCCACTGCACTCATAAAAGCAACCCTTGGGAAATTGGATTCCATGCTCTTGTAATGGATGATTGGTAAAGCGAATCCGTCCGTCTTCCAGACTGCTCTCGTGGTCGTGGCAAAACGACTGGACCATCGAAGTGAGGGGAAGTATGGCGTCCTCAGGTAAAAGAATCTCAAAAACAGAGTCCAATGCTGGAAAATGCTCTGCTCGAAGGCTCATATCAAATAACTTTTTAATCTCAATTTTCAAATCTGCCTGAGACCTTCCAAATGCTTCTTCAAAAAGCCAAAAATAAAACTGATCCCAAACGAAGCCGCGCCCACCTGGCGGAGGTTTACGTGCGCTGAGTTTCAACTCTGTCGAAGTATGGGAGTCCAAAGACTCAAGGAGCCTAGGGCTAGGTTGCATATAGCTGATAGGGATCAATTCGGATAAAATGGGAATTCGAACGTGAACTTCTGGTTCTCGCAAAAGTAAGGCATAAAAAACAAGAGACTGTAGGTTGCCCATCGGAAAGAGATCTGGAAACCCTGCAGACTGAATGGATTCGCCAGTCTTAACAAAAACCAGTCGGCTCTCAATTCTTTGTTCCTGAACTACAGCCTCTGCACAGGATTGAGTAAGACGAATGACGTCCATGGTTAAAAACTCCTGGGCCTTGAACCACCCAGTCCTGGGGGAGTCCAGACTTTCAGTAGCTCATGCAGGACAACATCGAGATCCAGTTCACGCCCCATAATTTCACTCAGTGAAACCGCAGGATTTAAAAAATTCAGTGGTTTTCTTTTGCCAAAACGCTGATTCACATTCATGCCAATTCCCATAATACAGTACTCCTGCTCCATGCCAAGAAAGGAGTTCTCGATCAGCACACCCGCCAGTTTTGCGTCCTCAAAATAAACATCGTTGGGGAGCTTCATGCGCAACTGAACTCCAAAATACTGTTTTGCGAATCCGATCAAATGTTCAGAAAATGAGGCGACAAGAGCCTCCTGGCTCACCATTTCAAAATCGGGCAAGATATAGATGGAGAAATAGAGCCCTCCCGGCTTAGATTCCCACTGTCGATCAAACCTGCCGCGTCCATGGGTCTGAACATCCGCACGAACGACCGTTTTATTGGGAATCAATGTCCTAAAATTACGCTTGATCCAGCTAGAGGTAGAATCAATTTCAGAAAAGTAAATCCATTCGTGAATGTCCATGGTCAAATCAAGAATTCAGGAGTCAGAATGAAGATTTCTTCGACCTTTTGAATGGATCCCCCGGTCAAGCCGTGGAATGACGGTATTTTATTCCCCATTCCATTGTTCCTATTGCTTCCTCTTGTCTTTCTCCTATTCCTCTGATTCCTTTGCTCCCTTTGATTCCTCCTCCCTCTCCCTTTCGTGCCTTTCTTTCACATCGACATTGAACCCAGGCGTTCGTTTAGGATTTGATATTTTGACTCGATGGCTTCGTGCATCTTTTTTAAGACTTTGACTTCGTCTGTGCAAAGTTCAATCAGGTTCACATTCTCGGTAAACAAATCTAAAATACGATCGATTTCTGCCCCACAAGACCCATCTTCAATTGCCAATTTCCCCATATAATCAGCAACATCCGTTTGAGCTTCAATAAAGACTTTATTGCAGCCTCGTAGACGATCCGCCAACTTCTTTGTCATGTGCAAAATCAGGGCCGGATTGGTCTTAACCAGTGAATCCAGATCACCAGCTTCAATACACATCAAACGACTTCGGCTGATACATTTAACCGTAGCTGTTCGCCTATCAAACCCCTTACCTTTGGAGGCATAACCCAGCAGTACCGAAATCTCACCCAAAATCTCACCCTGCTTATCATAAGAAGCGACCATTTTATCGCCGACAAAGACGCCCAGACGACCTGAGACCAGAATATACATCCGCTCACCCACCTCACCGGCATAACAAATAATCTCACCAGCCTTCTTGGTCACCAAGTTTCCCTGGCTAAAAACAGGGTCATCTTCCTGCAAGCTATCGTCTCCCCCTGCCATAGAGGTCGAATCAATGGCCTGCTGTCTATACTTTAGCAGACGATTGTAAAGGGGAGATTTCTTGCACTCATCATGAATCATTTTCAGGCTATTGTCGTGCGTACTGATGACATGTTTAAGAATCTTGCCCGTTACCGCCACATAGATTCCTGAAAACTCGCGGACCATATGATCAACCTGCGAGAGAATACTATTGTATTTGGCAACATATACATTGACATCTTTTAAACGCTTGGCAATGGTGATGGAGATATTCAAACCCAGCTTAGCATTTCTTAGAATCGTATTATTAAAGCTGTCACCCACAACAGGTATCCGGGCAATTACCGAGTCAACAGCCACGACAATCGTCGCTGTTCGCGGCTCTCCAAGAAGAGCACCCAATTCTCCGAAATTTGCCATATGGCCCTTGATGGTTGAGATTTTTTTGCCCTCTTGCTCGACAATGGGTACTCGATCTACAGCATCCATATAGTCCGTAAAAAGGGCGGGGTCGGTATAAATGACATCGAGTTCGCCTTCTACCAGAATATAGATCTCATTTGAGGCCTCTCCCTGGATACAAACATACTCCTTGGCTCGTACCAGACGTTTACCTAAGCCTTGAACAACCGTGGGAGCGGCCTTTAGGCGTTCCTCGACAATGCGGTCCCCTTCCGCATCTCGGACCATGACATCGGGGATATCAAATTTACGAATTCCGTCTAAATGATTTTGAGTCAGGGTGGTATGGCGCGGAATGATCACGGCCGAATTGTGGACCAGATCCTCCTCAATAACCATGCCCACCTGGAGTTCTTCCAGGGGAACTGTGATCATACTCACAGCCATTTATGCTCCTCGGTTAGAACTTTAACCCGCCTTTTTTGCCAGCTCAGTCGGGTCCTTCTTCTTATTCTTGAGATACATTTCTTCTACGCCGGGTTTACCTGAGAGAATATGATAGGTTTGAATCGGATGGGCTATCCCCTTAACCTCAATCAGGTCCATCTTATTATAGTTTAGAAACTGCTCTAATCCATTAAAGGTCGATTCGTGGACCAGGGTACCGTCAATAGGAGCTTTAGATTCAACTCTAGCAGCAGTATTTACAGAATCCCCGTAAACATCACCTTCCTTGAGATAGACTCTTCCCGTATTCAAACCGATCCGTGTTTTCAATTTCTCGCTTTCCACGCGAAGTTCATTGTATTTCTGTAACTCAGACTGAACCTTTAAAGATGCTAAAATAGCCCCCAGAGGATTCTCATAAGTGTACATAAAGCAATCACCGATCTTTTTGATCAAGCACCCATCAAATTCCTTGCCAATGGGTTCAATTATTTTTCCAAAATCCTCGAGCATGGACATCACATCTGAGATATCTGTGGTGCTAGAGCGCTGGGTATACCCGGCAATATCAATAAAAAAGATCGTCAGCTCTCTCATTTTCTGATCACGGCCGAAGGTTGCCGTATTTTCAAGGGTGGACGACTCGAGTTCTCCAAAGATCTTCTCAAGTTGCTTCTCGTCCATAGCTTCTTCTTCATCCTCTTTTTGGCCGATCAGGTAGCCATCTAAGACTCTCTTAAGCTGGGCTTTTGTAAATTCAGGGTAATCCCGCTCGAAAAATGAAACCACGGCATTTTGAACCAAGAAATCGTCCGAATCCAGATGATAGAAAATACTTTTCCATTTTTTTCCGATGCGCGCTCTTTTACAGCTTTCGATGGCTCGACAAACAATGGCGGGATGTTCGGACTCTAGAGAATTAACTAGCTGTACTTCCCCAAAGTCCTCGCCCTGCTCGATCAAAAAAAATGACAGCTCAGGGACGTACCTTTCATTGCTCTCAACCTTGAGGCAGCCATAGAGAAGATCCTTAAGGTAGTGCACTTCACGGGGCTTGGCCTTGTTTTCTTTATATCCAGCAGAAACCAGACCAATACATTTAACCAGAGAGTCCGTTAATTGATATCCCACATCTTTGACCTTTTGGGTCAAAAACTGAAGTCCGGCCGAGGGGTCACTAGAACAAATAAGCCGCTGAACCTCGTTTTTGATATCAGCCCCGATCTGCCCCAAAGCCCCTGATTCAATCTGCATCATGATGCGTAGCCAATCCGAGTCATTAATTTCTTTGACCGAACTCAGGCAAGCCACAACATTTTTTAGAAACCGCGCAGACACAACGCCCTTGCCAAATTGGCTCTTTAAAAAGTTTAGATCAAAGAGAACCAGTGGTGGCATCTGCGAAAACAAATTCTCCTGAAAGTTGTCATCCTCCTTGGGAAGCTGTTCAAAAACAAATTCTATAGCCTGCTCGTGTCCAGAGTGGAGCAAGGGATGTAGAAGATCCTTACGCAAGGATTCAGAAGCGTCGAAATGAACTGAAATCTTATGGATCTGAAGCAAAGTCTCCCAGACGCGCTCCTTAATAAAAGGACCACAATGCGGAGCTAAAAACCGCAGTCGGCGAAAAATCCTCTCAGAAGTCTCTTCAAAGTCGATTTTTCCACACTCAACGGACAAAAATGCACGAGTACGATTACTTTCCTCCATCAATAGATTCACCACGGCAACCAGACGAACTTTCTGATGATGAGGCAAAGTGGGCCTCAGCTTGTTTAGAATCAACAGAATCGTATTGCGAACAGACATATCTAGCGGAGCCTTAAGAAAGGCCACCACCATATTCGTTAGCTTTGCATGACCCAAAGACTCGAAAAAAGCCAGAAATTGGGAACGCATTTCCCCGCCTGGCCTGCCCTCACGATCAATTCTCTCACGGTTTTTTCGATCAAGGATCTCAAAAGAACGCGTGACAACCTGCTCAATGGCCATAGGCAAGGCCAGGGTTAATTTTGTGTGGAGATCATCCTTCAAAGAGGTGGCCAGAATTTTCCCCATGACCTCTGATTTTTGTTGTTCCTGGCGCGGAGAATGTAGAGGAGCCTTAACAAAAGTCGTTAATACCGTCACTGCAAAACCCTTATCATCAATCGTGTCCATGGCCTCAAGCAAGTCTAAAGCAGATTGCACCTCCTCTTCCTTGGATGAAGAGCAAAGTTCTATGAGCTTCTCTTTTAGGTCAATTAAAATATGTTCAGAATCAGAACCTTTTTCATAAGAGCCAAAAAGAGCCTTGCGTAGCCATAGAATACTGGCCCCTCCTGCATCGCCCAACTTTTCCACATATTTGTGGAATTTTATGAAACTGCCTTTATGAGGATGCCCCCAAAATCCTTCCATAATCTGCCGGGCGCGCCAATCCGCCTCATCAATCGAAATCAGCTTGATGCAAAGAGTTGACAAGAAGTCCAGATCTCCAGCCAAAAACAAGGCCTCGATGTATTTGGCATAAATGGCGTCTGAGGACGTACCGATACCCACCCGGTCTCTTAAATCATTGAGTAACTCCAATTCACCTTTGCCAGACAGAGCTCCCATGGCCAGAATCGTTTTTTCTTTCACTACCTGAGATGCTTCACGAGGGAGGATATTGAGAAGAAACTCCTTGTACTCATATTTGGCCATGGTACGCACATTATCAAGAATCTTAGAGCGTACTCCGTCACTCGAAGCTTTATATAGATTCAGGTAATGGGTCGCCAAACCCTGAATATGGCATTTCTTGAAGCAGAGTAGTGCGGAGTTCACCACAGGCGGGTCAGCGTTAAACAGATGCTTGATTAATATAGCGGCGCAGTCCAGTTCCCTGGCTCGAATGATTTTATGAACCCCCAGAATCTGCTTTGTCCCTAGCATACGCACGCTCCGCTATGGACCACTTTAATGAAAAACAGGGGGATTATTCAAGATAAATCACTGTTTGAAACGGGGGATTGCATCTAATTTCGTCCAAGAGTCGTGCTACTATTCTTGGAAACTCGTAGTAGCGGACTTAGATACACCATGAGAATCAAAAGAGCGCCCAGGGCACGAAAAAGGCTTTTTATCATAGATAGGCTGAATACTCTGGGAAGGTGGATCTGATGCAGCCGGAAACTATACTCCATCTGGTTCAAATTCACATTCAATTTCCAAAGAATCACAAGCGTGAGCAAAAGCACAGCCCCCCAAAGAAAAAGCTCATAAAGTCTTCTGGAGCGCAACAATTTTATAAAGGGAAATAGGAAATCAAAAAGCCTCATCTTAATGCCTGGATCAGAAAATGCCGATAAACAAAAAGGTATTCTACCACCACGGATGGTGATCGACGAAGGTCTGTTTTACCAGACCATCGGGAGGTAAACATGGCCTTTATTGACATCATCCACGCCGGCGCTACGGGCATTCGATCCTTCAACTCCGCTTTCAACGTCATTGGAAATAATATCGCCAATGTAGGAACTGTCGGGTTTAAGAAATCTAATGTTCACTATTTTGAATCCTTTCATGATGAATTCAAATCTGCCATAGATTCTGCCAGCGGTACTTCAACGGTCAATCCTCGTGAACGAGGCTTCGGGATGATCAGACCAGATGCTTTTGTAAATATGGCTGCGGGACACTATAAGGAAACCGGAAACATGCTGGACCTTGCGGTTCAGGAAAACGGTTTTTTTATTATTGAAAACGATGGTCAACAGCTCTACACTCGCGATGGAAATCTGGCTATCGATAAAAATAAGGATCTGCTCCAGGAAGCAACATCATCTTTCGTAAAAGGCTTTGTTGCCACTCTGAAAGAAGACGGTCAAACAGAAGTGGATACTAATGGAGCTCTGGGAAGAATTCGTTTTGGCAACCTCGACTTCCTTCCTTTTCGTTCTACCTCTGATGTTCTCTTTGCCTCCAATCTAAATGCGGATTCCGGGGATCGGGAGTTGGAGACTTTGCAGCCCCGTGTGGAAGTCATTGATGCCCATGAAAATTCTCAATCCCTGGAAACTGACTGGACACGTCTGGGTCCAACCAGCTACCAATACAAGCTTTCACAAAACGGAAACCCTGCCGTGGAGGCCCGACTGGAAATCGATAATCTTGGTAATATCAAAACATGGTCCATCCTCAATCCAGAGGAGGTCGAAATCCGTGGCGATGATCGTAATATGCCCGAAAACATTACATGGAACTACAACTCAGAAAAATCAGATGGTGAGTTTGAAAGACTTTCAATGACTCTGACATTGCCGCATACCATATCCAAACAAGACCGGGTGGGATTTCTAAATCACCAGGTCAGAAAAGGCAGTCCAGCCGACCCGGAATTCGTCAAAGAACCGGTCGTTTCAATAAAGTCTAGGTTTAAGCCGGGAACCTTGCACGACACCATCACACAGGTCGTGGACGATAAAGGCATTGTTCATAAGGCAGGAATCGTCTATGAACACCTGGATACGGATGAAAACATCTGGGAGTATCGTGTTTATCTTGATAAGAATGACCCCATGATCCAATCCTATCTTAAAGATCCAATCAATGAAATTTCAGATCCGAGTAAGCCGTCTCTAGAGGACTTGGAACAGGCAAACGATGCTATTTTTGGCTCTACAAGAATAGGCCGCCTTGATTTCACGGAAAAAGGCTTCCCCGATAAAGAGACTTCCATCATCCCAACCCTCAGGGGTAACACTGCGCCTACAGAGGTTCAAAAGCTCGGTTCCACAGCCTTGATAAACGAAGAGGCGGGAGTTTCTGAAACCCTTGACATCTTTGTTAAACCCGTAGGGTCAGAATTCTACTATGAACTCCTCCTGCCTGCCTCAAGTGCAGATATTCAAAAATTGGCTGCAGACCCGGCTAGTGGAATTGCAGACCCCACCCAAATCAGCAATAGTGAACTACAAAGACTCAATCAGATAATCTTCAAGCAATCCAATCAAGGGCGTCTGGTACAAAATCGAGACGGAAGCTTAAATGCTGAAAAAAGCTTCACGCCCACCTTGAATGGCACCCTCAGTGCGGGACAAGTCAATTCATCGATTCCAATTGATGCCTTTAAGAGTATTCCCAATAGTTTTCAACGCAAGGTCGATCCAAATAGCGGAACCTTGAATATGGAACTTGATATGTCACTGGTCACCGGGTTTGGTGGTCCCTTTTCAACTTCAGTACGGGATCAAAACGGGTATGTAGATGGAAATTTACGATTAACAACCATTACGTCCAATGGCGACGGGGTTCTAATTGGACTTTATACCAATGGAGAAGACAGGGTTCTGGGGCAATTAGGCCTGGCTGTCTTCAGAAACGCGGGTGGACTCGTAAAATCCGGTAATAACCAGTTCAAACTAGGTAACAACTCCGGAGAGGATGCTATTGGGGCTCCCAACTCATTCACCCGCGGCCTGGTTTTTCCCCGTACCATTGAGACTTCCAATGTCAATCTCATTGACGAATTTACAGAGATGATCATCACTCAACGGGCTCTACAAGCCAACTCCAAAGCAGTAACGACCAGTGATTCACTCCTGCAAACAGGAATTGGAATTAAGAGGTAAGAAGGAATTAGAGGAATGGGAAGAAAGAGGAAGATGGATCCCCTGGTCAAGCCAGAGGATGACCGATGTGGGGCCGGAGGATGGCGGAGCTGGGCTCCCCATTCCGATGATTCCTATAGTTCCTTCTTCTTTTGTCCTTAGAATTGCGTACTAAAAAAATCCAGTTTTTCCTTGGCGGTTTCACGGCAAATTTCATCGCTTGCTTTCTCGAGGATTTCTTCCCAGATTTCGCGAGCATTTTTGATATAGCCGTGCTCTTCCCAGAGGCTTGCCACTAAAAGCAGGGTTTCGCCATCTTCCGGGTCCAGGGACAATACTCTTTCGTAATAATCAACAGCCTTTTCCCAGTCGCGACAACTCTGGTATAAATGAGCCAGGGCCATCAAAGCATCAAGATGCTCGCCCTCAAGCTCCAAAGTAGCCAAAAAATGGGACTCGGCCTGAGGGGTTTCCTGGGACAATAAAGCAATTTGGCCCAATCTGAAATGAAACTGAGCCTTCAGTTCTCCGTCAAGTTCCAAGCCTCGTCGATAATAGCCGGAGGCTTCCATGAGTCGCTTGCCATCCATACAGGCATTCCCGATACGTAGAATGCACTCTTCATTTTCCGGATCCATTTCCAAAACGGTTTTCAGCTCAAAAACCGCCTTTTCAAAATACCCGGAAAGAGCATATTCCATAGCCAGTTCATAATGCTTATCCACCTCACCGGGGTTTTCATCCAACTCTTTCTCCAGGATCTGAATCTGTTCAACCGGTTCCATTTCAAGTTTCAATCGAGACATCTCAATCAAAATCTCATCTTTAAGATGGGAGTCGGGTACAACACCCAGGGCATTTTGGTAAAACCCAAAAGCATCTTCTAAATCACCGTCCGACCATAATTCTCGTGCTTTTAAGAGGTTTTCATCTGCTAGTTTCCCAGCTATCAAATGCAATTTTGATACAAGGTCCTCCTCCTCTATGGTCTTAACCCGCCTCAGAGACTGCATGGCCCGTTCAAGGTCCACACGAGCCTCACCCAGTTTTCCATCAGCGAGAAGCCTTTCTCCATTCTCACGGTGGTAGCTATATTCTTTGCTCAAAAGGTATTGTCTCCAGGACATCCCTGCCTCCTTTGAATTAAACCCGACCTACACTTTGGGCTAAAACCCATCCACGTATCCCCGTCTTAACCTTTACCAGAATCCAATCCTGAGATTCGCGCACGATTTTCAGCATCTTTCCTTCATGAATTCGAACCAGCACCGATGAACGCAGATTTTGATTCGAGTAGACCGAAACTTCTGAATCAAGAACAACCCCCAGACGATCTCTACCTTTCATCGAATTAAAGAAATAAAACCCCATTGCTAGAAAAATCAACAGAGCCGCCTGATACCACCCTGCCCCTATCCTCACGCGAGCCAAAAACAGCAGGGAGGTTAACAGAAAAACACCTAGAAATCGTAGCAATACCTGATGGATTGATAAGTTTGGTCCCACCTGAAACATTGAATCTTCCTCATCAACAAGCTTTTCTTCCAGTAAAGAGCTGTTGTAGGTAAGGTTTTTGTCTCCGGGATTTAATTGACGTGCTTTTTCATAATAGAGCCTGGATTTTCCATACTCCTGCAATTTATAAAAGCTGTTTCCCAGATTGAAATAGAGTGCAAAGCCAGGATTTGACAGACAGTTTTCATAGGACAAAACAGCTTCAGAATAATCCTGGCTAAAATAGTGCTGATTTCCCTGGCCGAAAAACTCGCAAGCCTCCAGTCCACCACCCCATAATACGATCAAGAACAGGACCAGGGAGCACCATCTGGAGATCATAAATCAACTCCCGCCAAAATCCGATCCAGATTTTGACCAGGCTCATCTCCCTCATGAACGGTTACGGCTAGACAATCTCCAATACAGGCTAATAGCTCTTCACTCTTGACTGGCTTGAGTAAAAACTGCACGCCCCCCCCAGAATAAGCCTCAAACTCGGTCTTAGCTTCAGGTTGACCGGTGAGAATAATCACAGGCAGTTGAGGATAGGCTTCACTGACATGACGAAGGATGGAAATTCCACCCTCACCCGGCACCCTAACGCCTAAAACGGCCAGATCAATTGACTCCGTGGCTAAAACCCTCCGAGCTCTGTCAGCATTTTCGGCGCTTATGGAGGTATAGCCCTCAAGTCTCAAAATTCTTACCAATGACTCACGCACAAGATCTTCATCATCAACAACCAACACCGATAAATTTTTTAACTGACTCATAAGGCAAAACCTCCTGGGGACAAGGCATTATACATGAAAAAAGACTGTGAAGTTTAGTAAGGATTATGAAGGTAACCCCTCTTAAAACTTGGCTTCATCAGGGCTAACTTCGCCTTTTCGAGTTGCGACTCTTTCAGCAAGCATCTTTCTTTGCTGAGAGTAGATCCAATTAATCAAGGTCGATTCCACATCTTTTGAGATATGACTGAAGGCAACTGCCATTCCCTGACAGCGTGCCGCTTTACTTTTTCCCACGGGTTTGACGTGTACTACTTTGGAGGGCAGTAGCACGGAGATTTTGGTGTCCCCATCATTGATGAAAAGAAAAAGAAAAATATCCTGACCTTTGTAAAAAACTTTGTCGTGGGTCAAAATAAATGCCCCACCTTTAGAAAGATCCGCAATCACACCCGTACATTGAACTTCCTGTTGAATTCGACCATAAGAATTCAGCGCATCAGCATAATAGGTCCGAATCGCTGTTTTAATGCGCACATCCCGACGCAATTGTTTTTTTCCATAGTCCAGGGGCCAAGTGGCACGAATCAAGGAAGGACTCGTGGGATCTTCAGAAACATGAAGCTTTTTAACCAGTACGTGACAGTTCAGTTGCTGACCATTACTCAAAGTTGCGGTGAAGTCCAATTTGTCGCCCACCTCTACACTCACAACGACTCCACGGGTTTTCTTGAGAGTCAGGAACATATGGTCATCCTGAATATTGATAGAATGAATCTTGGAAGGAAAAGAGATATTCTCCTTTCCCACAACCGTCAACTGTAGGCGCTCTAGCTTTTTTTGACAGAGTTCAAAGAACTCGTCGCGCCCATCTTGATCAATATTGGATTCAGCCGTCATAGCCTTTCCTGAAAACTATTTCGCATAGGCCCCCAACTTAACTGCGGGCTGATAGGGATCTTCCTTGAAAGAGCAGAATGTAAATAATTCCTCTACCTTCAACACCGCATTGCCCACCCTAATCATAACACCAGGATAAACCTGGTTTCTCACCGAAATCTTCCCAATACTTTTCTTTTTGAACTCAACCAAGAGCTCATCCTTCATCTTTTGAAGCTCATCCCCCTTTGATTTCAGGGTAGCCTGGACTGATTTCAAATTCTTAACCTGTGTTTCCTGCTCCGCTGTTATGGGATCGCTCCCTGCAGGCCGTGACGTAAAGCCCTTCAACCCCAACTCTGTCTTGGCGATTTTCTCTCGATTGATTTTAACCTTATTGTTGATTAGTTTCAGTTTTCTGCGAATTAAAAAATGTTCTCCGACGACGATACTCGTGTTCACTCCAAGCCCTGATCCAATATTGAGGCAATCCAGGCCTATAACGGCCCGAACGGTCCCACCAATGATACTCCCCTTGCCCTTTAAAACCCGAATTTTACCCTTGCAGGATATATCCGTATTCACAACAGAGTCCTCCACCAGAATATCCCCCTCTGCACTCAGAACACCTCCCGAGCAATACCGTAAGACAATACCCTTGGAAGCAAAGATTTCACCCTTATCTCCCCCCATGAACCCCCGCTTGACATAAACCTCGCCGCCAGCCTTCAAAACGGCGCCCTCCACAACCCCAATAACGCGAATATCCTCGGAAGCCGTGACTGAAAACCCCGTGCAAACATTGCCTGAAACTATGACTGTTCCCAGAAAATCTATGTTTCCAGTACTGTAATCAACATCGTGGGGCACAGTATAAACCGGAAGCACTGTAACTTTGCTTCCCTTGAGGCAGGGCTGGCCATCCATCTCCGCGAAAAATTTCAAAGAATCTGGATCATACCGCACGTTGCGACCCGGAATCACCCGGCTGTCTTTTCCCATTTTCCCAACAATAGCCGTCCCAAAAACAGAAGTACCATCTTTGGCCTCAGTGGCCGGTCTTATCGTAGCCAGTACATCACCCTCACGCACACTGTCCACTCGATACATATCCCGAAAATCTACACGGCCCTGGTCATCCTCTTCAAGATAGAGAACGGAATCAACACTAAACTCAAAGTCAATTCCAGCATCCGCGGCATCCTCTGGAGCCACGCCCTCTGCAATCAATTCACCCAGCGCCGGCTCCCTTTTTTCGTTCACCTGATGCAGCAATTGGTCAATACGTGATGTATTCACACCGTAGATAATTCCCTGCTTCTCCAGCTCATCTTTAATATCATTGGCCTGAAACAAATCACTTTCATGAGGGTAAAGAATGAGCCTGGCCTCGACTAGATCCACGCTTACAACAATCTTCAAATAGGGGTCGTTCTTCCTTTTCTTGGGAGAATAGAGATGTTTTTCCTTGGAACCTCCCTCAGGCTCGCCGTCATCAGCATCATCACTTTCATCCAAGCCCTGATCCAAAGTACCCTCCTCCATCGATTGAATACGTTTTTCCAATCCATCCCCCAAGAGATCGTCTTTACTAAAACCGTCCCCTGTTTTGGTTTCGAGGTTAACTTCCGTTTGACGTTTTCGATCATCGACGGTTGTGATTTTAATTTCTGAGTCGAGACGGGAGTTCAAATTCAAGCTGGAAAAATCTGCCTGAGCGGCTTCCATTTCATCAAGCAAAGAACTTAAAAACCCATCCGGGTCGGCATCTATCTCTTTCTGTTCAGGAAGCTTAATCTCTATTTTTTCAGGAGACTCAACAATCGTCTCGTCCCCCGGTAAAACTGTCTGAGAATCCGCATCTTGCACAGCTTGTGGTTCGAGGTTTTTGGGTGATTTTGGGTCCCTTTTCGGCTTAGTCTCGGCTTCGTTGTCTCCTAAACCAAGAATCAAGGCCAGATCATCACCCTGCGGCTGATCTTTTACATTGATTTTATTTGGAGGATCCTGGGATGCTGTGGACTGGGGCAACTCTGGGTCTGGGGGTGGCGCTGCGGGTTCGGGCGTCGAACTGGCTTTTGATTTCCCCAGAACACGGTCCAGTTCATCGGTCCGATCAACCATACCCCGATCTTCGAGCTGACCCAATAAAGTCTGTAAATCTGCCAGCCCCCCAGGCTCAGGCCGCACATCAAGGCATTCATTCAAGACTTTGGCCAGAGTCCCGTCTTCACAGGGGTCTGCCACACAGGCTTTGGCACCCGTATTCAAGGCCAACTCTTTGAACTCAACCAGTTTTTTTGATGGAACGCGTAAAATTACGGGAATATGGGGACAGGTCTCCACAGAAATTCTCAGAAAGTCCAGACCGTTCTGATCGCCGAGGTCCTGGGAAACCAGAACTAAATCAAAACCTTCTTCCGATAATCTGGTTTTTGCCTTTGCAAACTCCGTAATATGCTCAACTTCAGGCGGGCTCCCTGAAGCAAGAATAGGGAGACCTTCCTTGGCATCGGCTCGCGGATCGACCAGAAGAATCATGGGCATTCCAGGGTCAGGTGCGACTCTCTTCCTCTTCAACCTCCGCCAGAACCTCACCCTTCTCGACGGTCAAACCTACCTCGTTTCGAATGCTTTTAAGAACACCGGACAGAGGAGCCCGAATCTCATTCTCCATTTTCATAGCCTCAAGAACCAGCAGCAACTCT
>CAZRLV010000021.1:0-18495 GCA_964600955.1 uncultured bacterium | reverse complement strand
GCAGCGTGACGTGCTAGGGGACCCCCCGCCCCTCTTCAGCCCACCCCGGATGATAGACCACTGTCGTAATGAAAATAAAAAAAGTACGCGAAGGTACCCCATATAAATGAGTATCTACCAGACATTGGAGCATAAACATAATGGGTAGTATCAACAACAGTGGCTTGAATGGATGCTGGCCCGTGTTGAGATAGCTCCAGATTAGGCTTAGAAAAATGGCCATCAACGCCAATATTCCCAAAACCCCAAATTCCACCATGACCATTAAGAATTGATTATGGGGGTTGTCTGCGTTAATTCGATCTGCCCTATAGTCTGGCCAGAGCTTGTCGTGTTCTTTTCGATATGAGCCTGTGCCATGTCCCCAAACGGCGCTTTTTTTAAAAATTTTCCATGCAACTTGATAATGATGAAATCTTTGGCCCATGGATGTATAGATATTGCCGTCTTGAAAAGCATCCCATTCCTTCTTAATCTGTGTATAGCGGTTTGAAAACCGATCAAAACTAAAAAATAGTGTTGAACCCACAATGAAGAACATGAGGCAGATAAGCAAAAAAAGCCCCCCTCTTCTTGTTTCCATTAAAACCCAAAAAGGAATGATGAGGGCAAACAATATTTGTCCCGTTCTTCCTTCAGTCGAGATGAGGCTTACAAAAAATGAGCCGATAAGAACCCAGGCCAAACCTTTTTTGATTCCTTTCCAGCTTCTTTGCCATTGAACAAGCAATAGGATGCCAAACAAAAGCATTGGACTATAGTGGATTCTGGCAATGAAGGGGGTTCCTCCAACCTGCAATACCTCAAATTGCAACCAGCCTAACTGCATGGCATGCACAATGAAGTGATAAGCGGTCAAACCTAGCAGGAAGGCTCCCAAGGCTTGTTTTAATACAACTGCACGAATAGTGATCATAAATAAAGGGATCAAGGCGAGATAACTTGCTTTTTTCCAAAACTCAAAAGCCCGCGCATGGTCATTTGCATAAATCCACCCCAAGCTATGTAATGCCCACCAGACAAATACAGTCCAAACAATCGGTGAAGCACCAAGTCTGCTTTTTATTCTTTTCAAGTTTCTAGATCCGAGGCTCAGGATGATGATAAGGCCCATAGATGTGAATCCTGCTGCAACTGAAAGAGACAGAGAGAATCCAAAAAAAAGGAACAAGGCCTCTATGATTCGCTGAATACGCCTGGAGCTTCCTAATTCAGATTCATTGCCACAGATAATTGGATCAGTGGCCACTTATGGAGCCTTCAACGGTGCCAATTGGTTTTTGGGCCACCAAGTAAAAAGTACTTCGCCAAACGTGAGAAGCTTTAATGAGCAAACGCCAGAGCCAAGTTTTCAATTTGGGAAGTCCCGGAAGCATAAAGACATCATTTCCCGTAACCAGTGTCTTAAAGCCAAACTGGTTTTCAAGCACGCCACTTAAAGACCTTGGGCCATAATAGAAAAGGTGGTGCCAGGTGTCGTAGTGTTTCCCTCTTTTACGCTTAATCCCCGTTCTTCCTAAAAAGGTTTTCCAACGTGAAGCCACGGATTCGATATTGGGTACGGCCAGAAAAAGGATTCCACCGGGAGCCAGAAGACGCGAAAATTCACTCAAATATTGTGCCGGTTCTTTGAGGTGTTCTAAAACCTGATCCAGGTAAATGCAGTCAAATGATCCAGACTCCTGCCCAAGGTTGAAGAAATCTCCCATATGCAAAGTAATTCCATATTTCTTTCGCAATCGCTCAACACACTCCAGATCAACATCAAAGCCCTCAACATTCCAACCCCTGTCTATGGCAACCTGTAGTTCGCGACCGTTCCCACAGCCAAAAGCAAGGAGTTTGCCGGGCTTGATTTGCGTTTCAATTTCTTGAAAATGATAATGATGGCAATTTAAATGGGCTGCCTCCCAGATCTCATCCAGGGAGGAAATCTCCTCTACATCAATATAGCCCTCATAAAACGAGTTCTGGTATTCGTCAGAATATTGTGGATTCATAAAGCAGGTTCCACAAGCCCTGCAACGATCAATATAAATGCCCAAATAATCGTGATCATAGTACTGAATCTGGTCCGATTGGCAAAGCGGACAAGCCTCAAGCTTGAAGTCCAATGTCGGTGGACTTAGAATTTCTTTGTCCATAGTAGGTCCGTTTGCAATCGAATCCCTCTCAGGTCTTTATCAGGTATCCGCTCTAGCTTACCTGCTTTTATCTTATGGGCCTCAAACTTTGCGTTAAGCATCAAATCAAGAAGAGCCTGAGGACTATACCCCCCAGTTTCCATAATTTCCGGAGAATATTCCATTAAAACATAAGAAACATTCTCAAGGGTTTTCATGGCCCCTTGCAGTGCTGGAAGCTCGAATCCTTCCACATCTATTTTCAAAAACTTGATGCGAGTAAAATCAATTTTGCGGTCCATAAGAAAGTCATCCAGTGAAGCCACCTCAATGCTGATTTTCTCCTGATTTTGTTCTAGCGCAATCATGGAGTGACGACCACGGTTTTTATCGGGGTATAAGTATAGAGTGGATTGAGCCGCCGTCTTGCCCAATGCCTTTGGTACGATTTCTATATTTTCACAGAGATTTTGTTCTTTATTTTTTTGCAAAATCTCTAAGTTCAATGGGTCCGGTTCAAAGGAAAAAATCTTACAGGACGCTGGCAAAACCTTGCTCATGACAATAGAGTACCAACCAATATTAGCTCCAATATCAATGAAGACCTCATTTTCTTCAAATGGAATATTCTGAGTCACAAAGTCGGTGAGGTTTTTTTCATAAGTCCCTGTCTTGTAGATACAGCGACCAATGGCGTCTTCTGTTTTGAAAAGAAACTGCGCTCCGTACTGAGGCACACCAGCTCTTAGATATCTTGCGCGCCAGATTCTTCGCAAAAAAAAGTAAATTATGGATCGTAATACAAGCTGAATCATTTCAGATCCCGACGCAAGGGAGTAATATAACAGGGAATTGCTGACCCGAGAAGTGAGTTCATGTCTGAACAATGTTTCCTATCTGTTGCTTTGATTACCTTCAATGAGGCCGAAAACCTGCCGCGAACGCTAAACTCAGTCAAAAACCTGGCGGATGAAATTCTGGTCTTGGACTCTTATTCCACGGACCAAACCCGTGAAATCGCTACGGATTTTGGTGCTCGAGTTGAGTGTAGAAAGTTTGACGGCTTCTCAGGACAGAAAAATCACCTTTTGAGTTTGTGTAGGGGGCAATGGGTCCTCTTGCTTGATGCGGATGAAGAGCTTAGCCCGGATCTGCAAACTGAGATCCAAAACGCCTTAAAAAGCCCCAGGGCCTCCGTGTTTGAGTTTAAATTTGAAAGTTATTGCTTTGGAAAGCTTGTACGCTATGGAGGGTGGAGCGGATTTTACAAAATCCGCCTCTTTCGGAAGGGTGTCGTTAGCTTTAGTACCGAGCGGGTTCACGAGCGGTTCCTGGTTGAACTTGGGCATCAATCCATGCGCTTAAAGCACCCTCTTAAGCATTTCACCTATACTCAGATTGAGGAATGTCTCGAGAAAATGAATCGCTACTCCACGAGCGCGGCCCGCGACCTTGCCGAAAAAAACGTTTCCCCCTCTCCGTTTACATGGATTCTTAGTCCACTGGCTGCGTTTATCAAGGGCTATTTTCTTAAACTTGGATTTTTAGACGGAACGCGTGGTTTTATTTTGGCCACCTATAATGCGCATTATCATTTTTCAAAATATGCGAAACTGCGTATCCTGAGCGAAGAAGACTCTTTCAAAAACTGAAAGTCAACCCCGATTGCGCCGATGAGTCTCATAGAATGAACCGGTTAGTTTTATCTTGGCTTGTCCTTAGCTTTTTTATAGTGGTCACCCCGGCTCATGAGCCCGAGCGCAGTCTTTATGAAGACTTGCCCTCCAAGGTTTATCCTGCCTCGGGTCCGGTCTATCTCGATGATAAAACGGGCTATTGCTACCGACAGTTTTTTGTCCCCATGCCACAGGGGCACTATGAAAAACATTACCTCCCGCTTCACTGTGATCACCGTCTGCTCAGTGTGGGACATCCTGAACTTCGTGTAAAAAAATGGATTCCTAAGCCCATGCCCCCTTCGGGTCTTCCTATGCATCACCGCATAAAACGCAATCTCCCCGATGGTTCCCTTGAGTTTAGTAAAAACATTGCTAAGGCGGGAGTGCAGCTTGGAAAGAAAGCTCGCGAAGTTCTATTAAGAATTTATGGCGAAGCAAAAAAGCGAGTCTCGCATTCGCATGAGATTTACTCTTCGTTGGTTGAGAGAGAAGGCTTGACTCCTCCAGGTGAAGCTTCAGAGCATTCTAAATCTGTGCCTGTACCCGGTTCAAAATAAAAGGTCAGCGGCAAAATCAGGAAATACCCAAAAAACAAGGTGTTGATATAGCCGTTATAGATGATGTCGTCCTTGACCATGAAGGGCGCCATGGGAACACAAACCAGTAAAACTCCAGCCAGAGCCAGTCGAAATACATCAAAAGCATTGCCTCGCTTTTCGCAAAGCAAAAATAGTGAATCCCACAGTTAGAGCTTTGACCCTCGATATCCGCTGAAAACATGGCGTATTTCGTAAACCCAATATGCATGACAAATAATCCACGACTATTCTCCAGAAACTCCCACCAGCGATCCACTCCATAGACCACTACACTCAATAAACAGCAAGTCGCCAGGGACTAACGCTCTTTGCTAAATTTTTGATGGCAGGACTCCGTCTTGGTTCTTAAAAGAGTGCCAGGGGAATAGGCTTGATCATAATGCTCCAGAGAGCGGATATTGCGAACCCTGGGAACTAAAAAAAACAAATTCTTGAAGTAATGCGAAGGGAGCAGGAGTTGAAAATAGGGCTTCATGCGGGCCCTTATTGCTGGGCCTTGGAGAGTTTACCAGCAAACGAATCCACGGCCTTATTGATTCCGGCCAGATGGCCTGAAATTTTTCGCATGGCAACAACCATATCCGCGAAAGTCAGTCCGCTAAGAGGCTGATATGCTCCCTCTTGGATGCGTTGAAGATGCTTGTCTCGAATCTCGTTGGCCTGCTCTTTAAGCCGTCGCATAAATTGATCGAAACGATCTACAGAAACTGAACTCGGTGTTTGCAACTCGGTCGCTATGACGCCAAAGGCCTCTTGGATCAAATCGAGAAAGGTTTCCAACTCTTTTCGGGTTTCTTCCATAAGCCCATGTTGATTGTCTGAAAGCCGTTTTCGAAAGCGGGTCAAATTCTGGCAATAATCGCCAATGCTTTCCAAGTCATCCGCAATGCTGAGTAAAGCGCTTGTTTTCAAGCTTTGTTCTCGGCTCAAGGGCCCCTGCATAACCTGACAAAGGAATAGAAGAATCTCTTTTTGCATATTGTCCGTGATTTCTTCATATTTATAGACTTTTTCGCGCAACTCTCCGTTACCTTCATCCAGGATAAACCCACGCGTATAACGCATGAGCTTTTGGGTCACATCGCTCATTTTTACAATCTCAACATGGGCCTGAGAGATTGCCAGAACAGGGGAGATGGTTTGTGGGTCACCAACCATCAGCAGTTTTCCGGGCTCACGATGGTCTGGAGCGGGAATCACCCAAGTTACCAGGGCCGCCAGAGTCCGTAAAAGGGGAAGAAAGGCCAGGGCTGCGCAAACATTAAATAGGGAGTGAGATGCCGCGATATGGGCGGCGATATAAGGTTTTGAACCATCTGCATCCGTAAAGTCAGCCAAATTGGGAATCAGATAGTCCACAAAGTCCACGTAATAGGGAAAAATCACCACCATGATTCCCACACCCGTAAGATTGAAAATACCGTGGGCCAACGCGGTTCTACGCGCATCGGTGCTTGTGCCAATTGCAGCCAGAAGGGCCGTAATGGTTGTGCCGATATTTTCACCCAGTACAAGAGCGGCGGCCGTTTGAAATGAAATGGCGCCTGTCGACGCTAAAGCGATGGTGATTCCAAGCATGGCCGAGGATGATTGAATAGCCATGGTCAAAAGACAGCCCATGCCAATGGTCGCCACCAGAGACAAAGTGGTATCCGCACTAAACAAGGTCAAACTTTGCAGAAAGTCCGGATCCGTTCGAAGTGGCTTGAAGGCTCCGCTCATGGTTTGCAGGCCAAAAAAAATCAAACCGAGGGCAAAAACGATCGAGCCGAGCTTTTTCCAGCGTTCATCTTTTAAAAACATCATGGGCAAAGCCCCAAGACCCACAAGATGAATGCCGTATTTGCCTATTTTAATCGCGATAATCCAACCGGTAATGGTCGTGCCGATATTGGAACCAAAAATAACACTGATCGCCTGAACCAGGGTCATCATGCCGGCATTGACAAAACCTACGGTCATCACGGTAATCACAGAAGAGGATTGGACCAGACAGGTTAGGGCGACTCCCACCATCACCCCCAAAACCCGATTGGAAGTTAAAGAGCCCAGAGCTTTTTTGATCAAGCCCCCGGACATAGCCTGAAGCGCCGCGGAAAATTGCTTTATTCCGTAGAAAAAAAAGCCCAGACCCCCCAGGAAGATGAGAGCCGTATCCAGCCAATTGATAGTCATACTACGGACGCCACTATACGAAATTCAAGTTCTCAATCACAAAGCAAATATCCCTACGGAACGAACAAAACCAGCCCCTTTGCCCCCAAAGTTGTCTTTCTTGTCGATCTGGTTTCTATGGGGAAACTTTTTTTCGCAAATGGCTTAAGAACTTTGGAAAAATTGAAGATAAGAAGATGGGGCGAACTGCGTTTTCAACCAGGGAGGGGCGGAGTCATGGTCAAAAAAGTTTTTCATCACGTAACAGGAAATCAAAAACTTCCAGTAGGCACTGTAGAAAAAACCACTTCTTTTCTAATGACCGCGGGATTGATTACATTCTGTCTGGGAATTCACTGGAATGCTTATCTTGCGCTTTGCGTTCCGAGCTTTTTAATTATCGCTCTATCTATTCTCATTGGTGAGTACAAATAGCTTAAACGCCCGTTTGAATTTGAGTGGGATCAAGATTCGTGTCGAGGGCATAAGCCCCGAGATATTTTGAACACGCTTTGCAATCCGCGTCTACCAGGGAAGGTCTGCTCTGGGAATCACGACTTTGAGTGCAAAGGCCAAGGTCTGAAATTTTTGTCTCAACATAGTGGGCACAACCTGCACAGAACATAGGATTCCTTTGTTAAAGTCTAAATAGCAACGACAAAAAATATAAAAATATCCAACCTTTTGTCAAGACCCCAATTGCAGCCACCAGTTAATGGGAGAATATATTTTGTGCATCTGGTCATGAGACAGGTGATTGCAATGGGGGCTTATGTTTGAAGATTTCCAGTCTGCATTCCGTGTTCGCTGATTTTTGATAGAATTGGTCTGATTCACCATACTATTAGAGTAGGCCCAATTTGTGCTATTATGACCTTAATATCCTCTATGCGTTTGGAGCCTCGGAGGGTTGATGTTTGTTAGACTTATACAGTGATTATTGAATTTGGGGGGAGAAATGCTTTCGTGGCTACATACCAATCTAATTAAACGGGATAGTTTTGAGAGAGATTTGGAGAGGTCTAATCTTGAACAAGATTTGGGAGGATGCCTACGATTTGAGGAAATTTTATATATGACAGCGGCCTGCAAAGCCTCTGGTATTACACTAGATCAGGAAGCATTGCGCAAAATTCTGCATCAGTGTTGGAGAGATAACTCAGATGCCGCTTTGAAAAAATCTCCCTACTACGCCCCCTACCGACGCTGGAGGGCGCTAGAACGTAATTCTTTGCTAGGAAACAATCTCTCGCCTGAAGTGAATCAGAGATATGCCCTTTATCGTGAAAAATGTAGGGAATCGTTTCAGAATGGTTCTGGTGTCGCTGAATCTAATGATGTTCAGGTGGAAGGTTTACTCGGTGGATTGGATACCAACGGTATTTGTGCAATTGAGGGAGCCAATATTGGGGAATTAGCAAAACTTGGACAACGTGCGTTGGATCGTTCCCTGGAGGAAAATAGGTTTCCACATTTTATCGACTACGGAAGAATCTGGGGATATCCAACTGAAGAAGAAGGGGTAGCCATGGCTCGCGACCTCTATTCCGTTTTAAGCGAACCTTTGGTGGAACAATGTCTTCATGGTTTTTTTGGGTCCCATTTTCGGCTGAGATATGTAACCATTGAGTGTCATGAAGCCTGGGGTAAAGAATATGATTTAAAGCAGGCTGCTGCAGGGTTTTGGCACTTGGATGAACTCCCGACTCATGTTTTGAAGATTTTTATCTATTTAAATGATTTGGCAGAAGAAAATGGAGCCATGCGTTGTTTTAACAAAGAACTGAGCGGGGAGTTGATGGAAAAGGGCTTCTATTCAGGAAGTAACGTTTCTAGAACGGAGTCCCAGTCACTGATAACGGAAGAAGTGATGAAAGAAATGATTGTGCTGGAAAAAGGTAGTGGAACCGTGGCGCTATTTGATCCCAGGAGCGTAGTGCATAAAATGGAAAAGCCCAGAAAAGGTGCTCGCAAGACTCTTAAAATGACCCTGGTTCCATCCCTCACCCCAATATCTTTAAAAAATGTGTATCAGGCATTTATGGCCCAATCTTTGGATAAAAATTCAGAATTTTTTGATAATGCAGACTATTCCTTGGATCCCGCTAGTAATCCTTTGGATTGCTTGCCCATTCCAAGTTCCCTGCAAGTTTGAAAATGACCTTTTAAAATAGTCAGTCATTTTTCGGAGAAACAAGATGAATCGTCCACATTTGTTTCTGATCTTTATCATTCTATGCTACTTTTGCACTTGGGCGAGTATTGCAAAAATGCCGGTTTCTAAAAAGGATGGAATCGAACAGGTTCTCATCCCAGGCGGAGACTTTTTTATGGGAAGTGATCGGGTTCTGGACCCGCAACATGAGAAGCCCATGGTTGAAGTTTCCATGTCCGCATTTCTTATAGATCGCTACGAGGTGAGCGTTGCTCAATATTTGCGTTGTGTTGGGGCCAGGGAATGTTCCCCCATGAAGACTGAGGGTAGCCCTTTGGCGAAACCAGATTTACCGGTAACATCTCTAACTTGGATTCAAGCCCGCAAATATTGCCATTGGATTGGGGGTGACTTACCCACAGAGGCTCAATTTGAGATGGCGATGAAGGGAAAAAACTCTCTGCGGTTTCCTTGGGGTGCAAACCCTGGCTTTAAGAGCTTAAGCCCTCTTCAAGGTCCGAGATCAGTTCAGTCTACAGGTTCTGGCAGTCCCTCAACCGGCCCTGGTGGATTTGGAGTCTTTCATCTACATGACAATGTCTCTGAATGGGTTTTAGACAGTTCCCCGCCGCCTGTGGCCGGAAGTCCCGTACCTCGAAAGCTAAATCTGACAGAAGAAAAAAGCCGCAAAAGTAAAAATTATGTAAATTTGGACCCCTCAGAGTTCAAGGTCGTCAAGGGGGCCAATTATCAGACAGCTTTTCCAGTCTTTCATCGGGCAAGTTTTCGCTTTGCCCTGGATCAAAATAGCCGCAAAGCAATTCTTGGTTTTCGATGTGCTAGTCAGCCTTGACAAAAACTCAGGAGCCCTTACTCTTATGACCTATGCTGAAATTGGGTAGTTTGGCGCTTCTTCTGCTGTCAATTTTTTTGGTAACGCCTCTGGCGGATGAGTCTCAGCTACGCTTTGAGAACCTCCACCAGGGAAGTGCAAGATCAGAATTCATTAAAATTATGAATTACAATACCTATTTTCTCTACGATGAAGAAGATGACCCTGAGGTGACTTTAGATCAGAGGTTCATCCCCGGAGATTACCAGGCAAGGTTAAAATCATTGGCCGGATTAATCAATCGACTCTCTCCCGATGTTCTGGGTCTCCAGGAAGTTGAAAACCATAGAGTTCTTAAAGATCTCTCGCGCTATTTGAGAAAGGATTATTCAATTTTCCATTTTGAGTCTCGCGACAAATACTTAGGACAGGACTTAGCCCTATTGGTGAATTCAGACGTTTTAAGACCCACCGGCCCTCTGCGTACAAATCTTGATATCTCTGCTTCGCTGACGGATCGCAATGGCCGAGTGTTGGCAAAGGATGTAAAACTGGCAAAGGGTATTTTGGAGGTTGAGCTGGAAGTACTCTCAACGGGTGAGCGCCTGGTTTTTCTGGTGGCCCACCTGAAATCCCAGGTCGGTGGGTTTGAAGCAGACCTTAAACGCATCGCTCAAGCCCATGTCATTCGAAAACGCATGAACAAAATTATTAGAAAAAATAAAAAAGTTTTTCTTCTAGGAGACTTTAATGATACCAACCCTTCTCCGGCAATCAAGATGATCACCGGAGAAAGCGCTTATCACTATGGCTATGATGGCCGCTATCAGACTCTTTTTTACGATTTGTTTGTTGACTATGATCGTCGGTTAAATTTCACTTTCAGACATCAGAAATATCTCAAAGCGGGAGGCCGCTATCGATACATGGGAACCTTTCATGCAAGAATTGATTTTATTTTTGCATCCCCCGCAGTTTTAAATCGCACCCGTGAGGCTCATATTGACCAATCCTACGCCCTTCCCCAGGCTCGCAAAGAACCTCCAAAAGCCCAGATGACTCAAGAGGACATCGGACTGGAAGCCTTCGACCCAACCCGCCTGAATTCAGACCACTACCCGGTAATGATAAATTATTATTTAGAACATTAGGGGTTAAGGCTGAAGGCTTTAAAGTAAGAGGGAGAAAAGGCTTAAAGGCAAGATTGGAAGACGAGGGGAGAAGAGAGAAGAGATGGTGTCATCCTTACGTTGCATTCTGGCTTCTGTCTCCTGTTCTTGACTTATAACAAACCTCACAGCCTAATCCCCTTCAGCCTTACAGCCTTTTATTCTCAATCTTTCCAGGAGGCGAAGTTTTCTTGAAGCTTTCCTAAAAGAACTTGGATTTTCTCGCGATTTTTTTCAATCAAGGTTCCCAGAACAATTAAGCAAAACCCCAGTGCACCAATCCCAACGATTCCCACACTCACTTGAAGGATTAGCTGACGGATGAGAAAAAACCCTAGCGAGAAAAGAAAGACCATTAAGGCAAAGAATAATTGTAGCCGTGCTTTAAAAATCAGTGCCAACCATCCTCCTATGATACAAAGCCCCCAAAGATAGAAAAGACTTGAAGTCTGGCTCTGATAAACAAAGTCATAGAACATTCCAGCATAGAACAGAAAATTCCCTAGAAGCTTGAGTCCCTGGAGTTGCTTGCGTTCCAGGACCGATTCCAGGGTTCTGGCATACCAGAGCACAGAAAACCCTGAGCAAATGCTAAGAGCTTCAAGAAGATGGTCTCCGGGTGAGAAAAAGGCAAAGCAGGCCAGGTTGTAACAAATTAGACCTAATAATCGCGTATAAGAAAGTTTGGAGCTGTCTTCCAGAAATTCATAGCAGAGACCAGAAACCAAATAGACCCAGGGACTTCCGGATTCCAAGGACTCTTTAACCATCACAACCAGGGGTAAAATCTTGGATAATCGATTAAAGGGTAAGCGGTAGATGGTAAGTGAGATTGGAAGACGCGAGGCTAAAAACCCAAGGAGGAGCGCCAGGGCAATCAACCCATAAGAAGAATATTCGCCGGGGTGAATCATTCCAAGCAAGCGTGCCAGACCATAGTCCATCCCAAAAAGCAGGGCAGCAAAATAGACTGCCAGGGTCCGTGAGAAAAATTTTGCGGAAATGAACTGATGAATAGCCAGACAAAGAATCGTTAAAATCAGACCAGACTCCGATCTCTCTACGAAGTAGAAAGGGGCCCAGATTAAAAAATAGGTCCCCGTCCACTTCCAGAGCAATTCCCTCTCCTTCAAGCGGCATACCCATCCGGCAATGCCAAGTACCAGCGCAAAAACAGCCCAAAATGCAAAGCTCATAAGAGTGAGAGACAGCAAAACAACCATGCAGGCCAGAAGATGAAGAGCGTATCGAAAATCAGACTTAAAAAAGTAGACAGCGGAGGCGCTCAAAGCCAGGATAAATCCCTGATAAGGCGGAAGCAGGGTAAAGGTGCGCAAGAATCCGAGCGATAAAACTGCAAGAGAACAATGCCAGAGAGAGCGACCAAGTTTCAGAGGGGAGCGGGAACCTCCCAGACCAATCAATAAAGCGTAAAAACCAAGGACTAAATAAAAACTAAAATCGATGTCTCTAAAGCCAGGGTGAATCAAAACACCCATCCAGATGGGGATGAGAAAATAACTAAGAAAGGAAAGTCTTAGACTATGTGCGGCCAGGAGAATCAAAGCCGTCATAGACCCCAAATACCCCAGGTTTAGTGGAACTCCTTGCGTTAGCCCGTTCTCGATGGGAACTAGCCAGGCTATGCTTGAGACCAGTAGGGTCCCTATAAAAAAGGCGCGAAAATCCACCTCCAGGTCGGCACGACATCGTCTAAAGAGGTTGGCATTAAATCTCAAATTCAAATGATGGAGCCCCCAAAAGAAAAGCGAGCAAAGTGCAGAACTCCAGTATAAATTCACTTCTCCCGTGAATCCGGGTCCCGAAATTAAAAGGGTGAGACAAAGTGAAAAGCTAATCCAGAAAAAAGCCCCCATGCGATAGATCCAAAATAAAAGTAGGCATGGAAGCAAATAGGCGATGGAATGGAATAATCCCGGAAGAGAAAAAATAAACACGAGGGCCAAGATGATCCTAAGGCCATCTCCCCCGTCGAGGTCTTGAGCGTCTGAACTAGCGAGAGTTCTCAATTGTTGAATAAGATGTGGGTGAAAAAGCACAAAGACAGGGATCTGGACCAGAAGAAACGGGAGTTCAATTCCCAGAGGCTGTGGAAGGCTTAGCAACGCAAGGCTCAGGCCAAACTCTACCAATAAAAAGCTGACCCAAAAGGCATAGATATGAGTTTCCCTGAGGACCAGAATATAGCTAAGAAGAAAAAAACCAAGGAGTTGTAGCCAGGGAAAAACTTCTATGATTCCGCGAGAATGATTGAAAGAGTTTAAGAAAATAAACTGGGGTGATAAGGCCAGACTCTGGGCTTTAAACAAGAAGACAAGAGCCCCCCAAGACAAGAAGAATGCAGATAACCGGATTTTAGCTAACTTTCTTAGTGAACCAGGGCTCCAGACACTAAGAAAAAGCCAAAACAATGCCACAACCCACTGTCCTAGCGGGGTGGGAATCCAGGGTAAAATTGCAAAGCTTGAGATAAGGCCCAGCTCAAGATCTTCTCTAAAACTCCTCTCGCGCGATCGCAAAATTAAAAGCGCGAGAGCAGCAAAAATGGAATGTAGGCAAAACTGCAAACTATATTTTGAGAAAACGGGAATTAAAACGAGCCAGGTTGCCAAGATTACATAGCTATGGCCCTGGAGCTTCCAACGTTTCAGAGAAGTGATTTGAAACAGAAAAATCAAGGGTACCAGAACCAGTAGGTGCCAAGACTGGGGCTCGACTGCGAAAACTGAGACAAATAATGAAGTGAGACATCCTAGAGCGGTTCCCAGGGCCAAGGTCAGGTTGGAGCGAAACTTGTGTGAGTCCAGCAGATTGAAGCGGTCGAGAACCAAAACAAAAGCCCATCCTGCGCTATAGAGATGTACCCAGGCTTCAAAGCTCAGACAAAGGGCAAGCAGCAGGAAGCCAGCACCGTAAAGAAAACCTAAATGAATTTTCTTACCTTCATTAAAAAGCCATTGCAGTGTAAAAAGGCTGAGAACCCAGGCCAGGGTTAAGCCATCGAGAAAAGGTAGATAGGCAACAGAAAATGTAAAACAGGTGAGTCCCTGATAAATTCCAGTGCTCTCAGCCTGAGATTGATTTTTCCAAAATTTCTGCAAAAATAAGAATCCAAGGGCAGAGCCCAGTTCAAATAAAAAGCCAAGGTCTTTTGGTGTTGAAAAAAGAAGCAGGGGCAAAAGAAAATAAAGGTGTAAGGGAATCAGGGCCACCCGTGGTTTTGGCAAGTAGGAGCCGCGATAGAGATTCAAGATCAGGGCCGAGCAGAGCCATGTAGGTAGAAAAAAAGACCAACCCAGTGAGAAATGTAGATGCAAAACAAGGGGCAGGAGAAAAAGGAAAACAAGGCCAAAAACCCTTGGGGAACGTCGTAGATTCAGTCCCTTGCGAAGCCCCACCTCAGAAGCCGCCAGGAGGCCGAGGCCGCTGAAGCTAAAAAGAAACTGCTGCATGGGTTTGAAATTTTCCCAGGAAGACAGGGTATAAAATATCCCCGCAGCAAAGACCATGGCGGCCCCTAGAAACAAAAACCAATTTGAAGAAACCTCTTCCTGAAAATGTTTCCATAACCGCTCCATAAAACTGGGCTCAGACGGGGTAGGGATGGGCGTGGCCAGGCGCGGGGAGCTAGAGGGTGGAATAGGCGGTTTTGAAGCAATGTGCCCTTGAGGGGGCTCTTTTGGAAAAAACTCGAGAAGGAGATCCAAAAGAATGGTTTGGGAATCCTTATTCAGGCCCGTCTCAGATAATCTTTCTTGCAAAAATTCGCCAGCTTTTTTGGCGGTTTGAAAATCTGACGATTTTAGTGAATCCAGACCTTTATAGTCCAAGAGCGCTTTTTCCAGGGCATTCAGGTCCTGAAGCTTGATCGTGCGAAGGTCCCCTCCGTGGTTTAGTAATCGCCCTCTGAGTGCATGGATCTTTTGAAAGAGCGCCAGGCCTTGGGGTTTCATAGTTGTGGATGGAAAGCCTATCGTTTGAAGGTTTTAAGAATGCGTCGCGCAGCATTTAATCCTGGAGTGCCCATCACCCCTCCCCCCGGATGAGTTGCGCTACCGCAGAGGTAGAGCCCACAAATGGGGGTTGTATAATCGGCGTAACCCGGTACGGGCCGCATGGAGAACATCTGATCCAGACTCATTCTACCCTGGAAAATGCTGCCTCCGGTTAGTCCATAATCACGCTCCATGTCCACTGGAGTGATGACCTGTCGGTGAAGAATACGGTTTTTGAGATTTGGGGCGTATTCAAACAATGTATTCATAACTCGATCTGCATATTTGTCTTTCTCGTCTTCCCAGCGAAGTCCTTTTGCCAAAGTATAAGGTCCATATTGAGAAAAAATATTCATTACGTGTTTGCCCTGCGGGGCCAGGGTGGAATCAAGAACAGATGGAATGGTGCATTCGAGGATGGGTACGCGGCTAGGGCGTCCCGCTACAGAATCAGCATAGGCATTATCAAGAGTTTGAAAATCGGGGCAAAGGTGGATGGTTCCTCGATGCCATGCAGAGGGCTTCAGACCTGGACAAGCCTTGAAATCAGGCAGTTCATCCAGGGCCAGGTTAATCTTTACCGATGCACTGTCATAATTGATGCGGTCGACTTCCTCTAGAAACTTTGCAGGGAGTGCTGTAGCAGGTAGAAGTTTTTTAAAGGTAATCGTGGCGTCGGCTCCTGAGGCTACAATTCCAGCACGAAAGTCGTTGCCGGATTCGTCGAGAATTCCAAGTACACGGCCTTTTTCTGTGAGAATTTCTGAAACTCCATTTCCGGTGAAAATTTCAACTCCTAAAGATTGGCAGGAGCGTGCCAAGCTCTGGGTCAGGCCCCCCATTCCAGATCGCATATAGCCCCAGACGCCCCGGGCTCCATCACATTCACCCATGACGTGGTGAAAGAGTACATAAGCTGTGCCTGGCATGCTGGGACTGGCATTTGCCCCGATGACCGCATCCGTGGCGAGGGTGATTTTCAGGGCTTCACTTTCAAACCAATGATTTAAAAGGTCGGTCGCTGAACCCGTGAGCAGACGAAACATCTCCGACCACTGATCCTTCAAGTTTGAATAGTGTTTTAGAGTATAGAGGCCATAAGAGGCAAGCCCCTCAAGTCCAGGTTGAAGGAGATTGGGGGGAACCATGGTCATCAAGGGCTCAATGATCTGGGCCAGACGGTCCAGAGATTTTTCATATTCCGGGTAACGTAAGGCGTCTTGTGGGCTAAAGCATGCGATTTCTTTTTGGTTTTGGATCTGATCGGGTCCGAGAAGTAAGGTACGTCCGTCTGGAAATGGAGTAAAACTGGAGGGAACTCGGGGTATGAGCTCGAAGCCAAAATCCTTTAAACGCAGATCAGAAATGATCTCGGGTCGAAACAGACTGTTGACATAAGAAAGTGTAGAAACTTTGAAGCCGAGCCAGGGTTCATCCGTTATTGCACAGCCGCCAACCTGACCCTGTTTTTCAAAGACTGCAACCTTGAGCCCGGCCCTTGCGAGGTAGCCTGCAGTTACCAAACCGTTATGCCCGGCCCCCACAACGATCGCGTCAAATTTTGAGGACTGCTCCGTCATGTTTTTTTATGAAGATGAAATCTGGTTCTCTAAAGAGTTTAAACTTTCGAGGAAAAAGCGCAAGGTCTTATGACCTTCGCTTGTGTTCTATGGAGATTATCCAAATCTGCCTGAATTTGATGATATGATAGGTCATCATCTTTCTAAAATTAAAGGTGTCTTTGGCTATCAAAGGCCCATGGCGCATCAATTCATGGATAGAGTTTCTTTAGTTGGAGCTGGGGGGCATGCACGGTCCTTACTGGGTTTGGCGCACGCTGCTGGAATCCAGGTCATCGAGATTTTTGACCGTAGTTATGACTTAGAATGTCCAGAAACGATTCTTGGGGTTCCAGTGACAGGAGCCTTCCCGTCTCTTCATATTCAGAATCCCATTTTACTGGCAATTGGAGACAATGCTGAACGATCTAGGTTGTTTGATCGACTTGGCCCTAAAATATATGCTCCTAATTTGATCCACCCTACAACAGTATTAGGACCTCAGGTTAGATGGGGTAATTCGAATCAGGTATTTGCCGGCAGCATTCTAAACAGCCAGGTCACCTTAGGGGCCAATAATATATTAAACTCAGGCTGTATCATTGAACATGACTCTGTAATTGGCTCCGGCAATCATATTTCTGTCGGATCGGTACTCTGTGGGGGGGTTCAGCTCGGAAATGATTGCCTGGTTGGAGCCGGGGCAGTTGTTTTGCCGAATAAGAAGATAGTTGACGATGTAATCATTGGCGCTGGGGCTGTTGTGACCAAGGATATTCTTCAACCGGGCACTTATGTGGGAAACCCCGCCAGGAACGTTGGATAAATTCTCGCAAAAAATGGAGGGGCTATGGACATCAAAGGTGCGCGAGTTTTAGTAACGGGGGCCGATGGCTTCATAGGTTCTCATTTGGTAGAGGAATTAGTTCATTCAGGAGCCAGAGTGTTGGCATTAAGCCAGTATAACTCTCTCAACCATTGGGGTTGGCTTGATGATCTTTCATGCTTATCAGATATTAACGTAGTCTCAGGAGACGTTAGAGACTTGGGGTTTTGCAAAAAACTGACCAAGGATGTGGATGTCATTTTTCACTTGGCGGCTCTGATCGCTATTCCATTTTCATACGATTCTCCGGGATCTTATGTTGATACAAATGTTACCGGCACTTTAAACATGTGTTTGGCCGCTAAGGAGAATGGTTGTCAGAAGTTTATTCAGACGAGCACTAGCGAAGTCTATGGTACGGCAAAATATGTACCCATTGACGAAAATCACCCCCTACAGGCCCAGAGTCCGTATAGTGCAAGTAAAATTGGTGCGGATGCTGTAGCTACGGCATGTTGTAATTCTTTTAACTTGCCTGTCGTAATTGCAAGGCCCTTCAACACTTATGGGCCACGTCAATCTGCACGAGCAATCATTCCAACGATTATTTCCCAAATTTTAACCGGTGTTAGAGAGTTACAACTGGGTGATCTCACAACCACTCGTGATTTCAATTTTGTTAGTGATACATGTAGAGGTTTTATAAGTATAGCTCAGTCGGATGAAGCTATTGGTGAAGTGGTAAACATTGCATCAAATTCGGAAATTAGCATTAAAGCAGTGCTTGACCTTATTTTAGAACTGACCCAAAGCGACATCGAGTTTGCTATTGATCCTGCAAGGCTTCGCCCTGAGAAATCTGAAGTACAAAGACTTTTTGGTGACAACTCTAAAATTAAAAGTCTGACCAATTTCAGTCCAAAATATTCTCTAAGGGAGGGGCTGTCCGAGACAATTAAATGGTTTGCCCAGAGGAAGAACTTAATGAAGTACAAAGCTAGTATCTACAATGTTTGATGCTGTTGCGAAGTTTATAAGGCAGGTATTTGGCACTGAAGGATGTGTAGGTTTGCACCGGCCAATTTTTTCGGGCAACGAAAAAAACTATCTTATGAACACGATAGATACGGGGTTTGTTTCATCCATTGGAGGTTATGTAAGTTTGTTTGAACATCTTCTGGCCACCCGGTTGGGGGCGTCCCATGCTGTGGCAACGGTAAATGGCACCTCTGCACTTCATATTTCTTTACTGATTGGTGGTGTCAAGCCAAAGGATGAAGTGATTACACAAGTCATGACATTTGTGGCGACAGCAAACGCAATCCGATACTGTAGCGCAAGTCCAATTTTTTTAGATATTTGTCCTAAGAGCCTGTCATTATG
>CAZRLV010000020.1:2614-18615 GCA_964600955.1 uncultured bacterium | reverse complement strand
AATATGTGTGCCGCTGCTCACAGGATTTTTTATGGTTATCTTTCCCGCAGCCAATTCGACATCTTCCTGTTTCACAACCGTATCAGCCCCACCTGGAATAGGAGCGCCCGTAAAAATTCGAGCCGCATTATGGGCTTGAAGGCAGGAGCTGGCAGCCTCACCGGCAGCCACCTCGAAACTGACCGGCAGGGTTACCGGAAATCCCTTCAAATCCTCTGAGTTCACCGCATATCCATCCATGGCAGAATGATCAAAAGCCGGCAGGTCTTCGACCACAGTTAAATCGCTCCAGAGGCATCTTCCCAGAGATTCACGTATAGGTATAATTTCCGAACCTAACGGCGATAACTTTTCAAAGATCGCTTTACGTGCATCAAATACCGAGAACATAGGAAGCCCCTTACGTCACTCTTTTCGAATGAATGCCCCAGTTCAGGTAATGTTTTTTCTTTATTTTTCTGGATTATTTTTTGGGAGAGGACCCGCAAGACATGGGCTAGTCCGTAAAATGATTCACGTTCAGGACCGCTTTATCTTGAGAACGTGCTGATTTTCTGCCCAAGCTTGAGGCCCCCCCTTGAGGAGGCGGAGTCGCAAGGAGCTTTTGCTGCTGCTGAATTTTTACGGCCTGGGCAACCGGCTCATCTGGAACCTGTGCCTGGGTATGACCGGGCCAAATCTGAATTCCTAGTTGCGCCAATGCATGAATTCCAATTTTTAGATTAGCGCTACGAACCCCAAACCCCTGCCACTTCTTAAGCAGGGCTTTTACTTTTTCAATCTTAAACTTAGAGCCAAGTTCAGGATTCTCAGCCAAAGCCTGGGAACAAGAGCCCGAACCTAGATGAGATAAAAGCGCCGGTCCGCCATCCTTACCTCCAATAATGGTTGAACACGCATCGCGCACCTGTTCCATTGGAGAAAGAGCCGGTTTTGGGGGAGCTTGATCGGGTGATATAGCCGCTCCCGTGGTCTGATTGGAAGGAGGATTAGCCTCTCCAGCCTCTTTATTCTCGGCGACCTTGGATTTTTTTTCCTGTTCCTGAGCCTGCTTAACGCGGTCTATAAACGCTGTATCTGCGGCAGGATTCAACTCCCTTAAGACTCCTTTTCCAGCAGCAGGAAGTTTCAAGCTCAAGTCAGAACGATCCTGTGCAAATCTTTTGCGCTCGACCAGGGAGGGAAACGCCTCTCCCAGAGCCTCGAGGGTCTTCACCCTTGCCGTAAAGTCTTTGAGTCTCGCCCGCAATTGTTGACGCTGAGTCTCATCGAGCGAGTCGTAGCGCGGCGCTAATTCAAAAAGTAATGATTTAAGGCTTTGATATTCTCTCTGATAGCCTTGAACCAACTCTTTGGCGCTCTGCTTTGCAGATTGACTTAGCGCTTGATCCGAACTGTCCAGCTTAAGACTCTGTGTGGGGAGAGAACCGGGCAGAGTTGGCTCTGGCAAAGTTAGGCCTGCCGTGGGTAAAGTTGGCAAACCTTTGCCTTGAAACTGATTAATCTGTTCCTGAAAGTTTTTAAATTCGGCCTGATTCCCTTTTGCCTTGTCTGTGGCTAAATCGCGCTGAATCCTCTGCGATACTCCCAAAACGTCTACGGCCCCACCAGCGGCAACCAACGCCGGTGACATCAACACCAGACCCATGCACCCCTGTAACAAATTCCGGGTGAGAAAGGAACACCGCAAGCCATTGAAATCAGACATTACACACCCCCTAAACATTGGGAAACCCCTCATCAGGCACAAAAAACCCCAGTTTACAGCCTGAAATCAAGTATAAGACACTTGTAAATAACGTCAACCCTGGGTGAGGATTAAAGTGCCCAGTCTATGGCCGGCAGGCCTAGGTCACTTCTAAATTGGTTGATCTTGGAGAATGGACGGCTACCTAAAAAACTATAGCGAGCCGAGTATGGTGATGGATGTGAGGATTTAATAACCAGGTGCTCGCCCTCAATCAAGCTTTCCTTATTTTGAGCATCCTTACCCCAAAGTAGAAAAGCTACGGATTTACAGCGACGTGAAACCGTACGAATAACCTCATCTGTAAACTGCTCCCACCCCTGGTTGCGATGGGAAGCGGCGCTGCGGGCACGTACCGTTAAAACCGTATTGAGTAAAAGCACCCCCTGCCTACCCCAGGCTGAAAGATCACCATGGTTCGGTGCCGATATTCCAAGGTCCGCCGTCAGTTCCTTGTAGATGTTTACAAGCGAGGGCGGGGGCTTGGTGGGAGGAAGAACCGAAAAACTGAGCCCATGGGCCTGACGATCACCGTGATAAGGATCTTGACCTAGTACAACCACCTTGACCTGATCTAGTGGACTGAGATCAAAAGCATTAAAAATCATAGAGCCCGGAGGGTAAACCTTAGCCCCACGCTGACGCTCCTCAAGCAAAAAGGCCTTCAAATCGTGAAAATAGGGCTTTTGAAACTCTGAGAAAAGCTCCTTCTTCCAGCTTTCCTCAATTTTGGGATCAATTTTCTGCTCGGACATTTTTATTTATTTCGAGATCTTCTTTAAGGCCTTGTTCTTTTGTGAGAAATGATGACAGATGGCCAGGGCAAGTCCATCTGCGGCGTCATCCGGTGAAGGTCGCTTGGACAGATTTAAGATTTTAGACACCATATATTGAATCTGAGATTTTTCACCAAATCCGTATCCAACGACCTTGGATTTGACCTGCAGCGGAGTGTATTCGTGCACGGGAATTCCGGTTTGCTCCAGACCCAACAAAAGCACACCTCTGGCATGCGACACAGATATGCCGGTGGTTACATTCTTGTTGAAATAGAGCTTTTCCACAGCCGCTTCAGAAGGCTTGTAAAGCTTGATCAACTCACTAAGATCGTCGTGGATAATACGTAGGCGGGTCGCAAGGGAATGATAAGGCTCTGTGCGAATACACCCGTATGTAACACAACGAAGCTTCCCAGCCCCAAGGATATCTACGCAGCCATATCCTATGGTGGCAAGCCCTGGATCAATGCCTAAGATTCTCACAGATATTCCATAGCTGCGCTGACTTCATCCTCGGATGCGTCAAAATTAGAGAACACATTTTGAACATCGTCATTATCCTCAAGGGCACCGAGCATCTTCAGCATCTTCAGAAGATCCCCTCCCGCCAATTCAACTTTGTTCTTGGGCTTGTAAACCAAATCAGCTTCTTGCGATTCAATCTCCTTGGACTGAAAATAGCTCTGGACCTGATGAAACTGCTCCGCCTCGCAAACCACCTCGAAGGACCCCTCATCCTCCATGATCAAGTCTTCAGCACCCGCCTCAAGAACATGCTCCATAAAATCATCTTCGCTACCCAGCTCGCGGTTAAACACGAGCTGTCCTACACGATCGAAATTATAACTGACACTTCCCGGTGAACCCAGGGAACCTCCATAGCGACTGAAAATATGGCGTACATCAGAGGCGGTTCTATTCTTATTATCCGTAAGAACCAGAACCAGGATTCCGACTCCCCCAGGCCCGTCCCCCTCGTAGACACCTTCCACATAATCTGCCCCGTCCTGATCCCCGGAACCGCGTTTTACCGCCTTTTGAATCGTGTCTGTAGGCATGTTCGCAGCTTTAGCCCTCTGGATAGCCAGACGTAAACGAGGATTCATCTCCGGGTCAGAATCGCCTGATTTGGCCGCGACCGTCAGTTCACGAATCAGCTTCGTAAAAACCTTGGATCTTGCTTTATCCTTAGCCCCCTTCTTGTGCTTAATCGTGCTCCATTTACTATGTCCGGACATAGGACCTGACCTCCTGGTTTAGAATCTTTGGATCGGATTCAAACATATTTTTTTCTCCTCGACGAGGAAGCAATCCCCAAAGTTTCGCGATATTTGGTCACAGTCCTACGTGCTACATCAATGCCGCGTGCCTTCAAGAGATCAGACAGGACCTGGTCACTCAGAGGCTTTTTGGGGTTCTCTTCACGGACGGCCTGCTCAATAATCTCCTTGACTCGTACGGTGGAAATCATTTCGCCATCATCAGACCTCAACCCCCCTGAAAAAAAGAATTTCAGCTCAAAAGTTCCAGAAGGAGTGTGGGCATATTTCCCATTGATTACGCGTGATACCGTGGCTTCATGACGATCCACGCGAGCTCCGACATCACTTAGAGTCAGGGGCCTGAACCCGCGAACCCCTTTTTCAAAAAACTCAATCTGGATTTCAAAAATACATTTGGCGATCGAATGAATCGTTTCTTTGCGTTTTTCAATACATTGTCGAAACCAAACCGCCTGATTCAATTTTTTTTGAAGATAGAGCAGTTCCCCTTTGTCCAGCCCTTCAGCATTTTGAATCTTCTCCTGGTAGTAGCGGCTCACATTTAAGGTCGGGAGATAGGAGTCATTCAGATCAATAATCACCTCACCCTCTTCAATCCTCATAAAAAGGTCCGGGGTCGCTGTTTCTGCTGTTGAGACTTCATGCAAATATCCGCTTGAAGGCCTGGGGTTTAAGGTTCGGATCTTCTCAGCGGCGCGATTGATCCCCACATAATCGGCCCCGGTTTTAAGGCTGATTTCTTTCATACGGTTTGCGCCAAGATCTTCAAGATGCGAACCCAAGATCTCGCGCACCAGAGGATCCTGCATCTCGAGTTGATGATATTGAATTAAAAGACATTCCTTTAAATCCCGTGCCGCTATTCCCATGGGCTCAAAGGTCTGAATCAATGTCAGAACCCGCTCAACATCATCAATCGGGGCCACGAGACTCATGGCAATTCGCTCAACCGACTCTGATAGATAACCGTTGTGGTCCAGAGTCGCGATGAGATAAGAACCAATTTTTCGATCCGTAAGATCCGTAAGAGTGAGTTTTAACTGCTCCTCCAACTGATCCTTCAAGCTTTGCTTCGAAGCGACATAGTCCTCAAAAGAGGTTTCGTCTCCACCTTGAGATGCCTCAAAGCTCGGGCCGGGCATATAATTGTCCTGACTTTCCTGAAAGTATTTCTCAAAATCCTTAACATATTGCAGAAGTTCTGAACGATCACTTCCCTCAAGTTCCTGGGACCCTTCTTGTGACTTCGGCTCAGCCCCACCGTCATCTTGAACTTCAAGCACAGGATTTTCTAAAAGCTCTTGCTCCACCATCTCCGTTAACTGCATCTGGTTTGCTTGTAAAACCTTGACCGCAAGCTGGAGCTGAGGAGTTAGTTTCAGGGTTTGCTGCTGTTTTAAACTGAGTTCTTGGGAGAGTTTCATGACACCAGTATATGCCATGGAGCCTAAACCAACAAGCAAGAATCGATCCAAATACACCTCTCTGATAAGCCCGGCACAACCAAATTTTCAACCCCCAAGGGGGTGTATACTTGCCCAAATGAAGACAGGCAGACCTATCCCTACCCACCCACGCTTGAGTATCGCGCCTATGATGGATCGTACCGATCGACATTTTCGGTATTTTATGCGCCAGATCACAAAACAGACCGTGCTCTACACTGAAATGGTTGTGGCTGAAACCATCCTTTATGCTCAAAAAGAGGGCAGAGCAGAACGCTACCTGGGTTTTCATCCCGATGAGATGCCCCTTGCGATTCAACTGGGGGGAAGTTCGCCAGAGAACCTGGCCCAGGCCGCAACCATCTGTGAATCCCGAGGGTTTTCTGAAATCAATCTCAATGTAGGCTGTCCCTCAGATCGAGTACAAAACGGAAAATTTGGTGCCTGTCTCATGAAAACCCCCTCGCTTGTAGCAGACTGTCTTTTTGCCATACGCGCTGCGGTTGATATCCCCGTAACGGTCAAACACCGCATTGGTGTTGATGACCTTGACCGCTTCGAAGACCTGTGTGCCTTTGTTGAAAGCGTTTCAAAAAGCGGGGTAAGACATTTCATCATTCATGCCCGTAAAGCCTGGCTAAAGGGATTAAGTCCGCACGAAAACCGCACAAAACCCCCTCTACGTTATGAAGATGTCTACTCCTTAAAGAAAAAATATCCAGATTTGATCATCGAAATTAATGGAGGAATCTCCTGCTCAGAGGATATCTCCGAGCATCTAAAGCATGTAGATGGAGTCATGGTTGGGCGGGCTGCATATGACAACCCCTGGATTTTTCATGATGCAGACAAAAAATTTCTGGGAGCCATAAAAAACCCATCGCAAACCCGAGCCGAGGTCACAGAGAAAATCCTGGGCTATTGCCAGCAACTAAGCCTGCAAAACATTGATTTTCGCCCCATAATCCGCCGCAGTTTAGGCTTGTTTCATGGTGTACCAGGCGTAAAACAATGGCGTCAATTTCTAGACCACCACTTAAAAGCAAATCAAGAAAACCCAGAATTCCTAAAAGAAAGCCTTAAAGCATTCGAAAAAGGGGGCATAGTTTAAATCTGGAGCTTGAACTCTTGTTCTCGAGGCTGTTTTTAGGCTAAAATACAGTGCTTGGCTTGTTGGTTATCAGGCGCTTGGGGGAGCATTATGCGCTGGTTTTTTTTAATATCTTCTCTCTGTAGTCTATTGGCATTGTCTGGCTGTGGAAGCGGTGGCAGTGGGGGCACCAGCAGTTCAGAGCAGGGAGAGGCGGGGACAACGGTAGCCTCCCCGATTCCTAGACAGGTGGGAATTGTCATCGAGTTTGAGAAGTTTTTCCTGCGTCAGTCGCGAGCTTCGGCAGGAACCGTAAGTCGATCAGTCTCCCGGTCCATCTTTCCCAATCTCCAGGCTTTTCGTCTGGAGATTTCAGCACCCGGCCAGGACACCCAGTCCCTGACATTTGACGGTTCCTCAACCGCGGCCAATATCAAACTTGCGGTGGGCTTCATCTATACGATTCGCGTGATTGCGCTGGGGTTGAATAACTCAATAATCGCTCAGGGAGAAGCAAACCTGGATCTACTTGAAGCACCGGCTCCCGGCTTCAAACCCAAGGTTACCATCAAACTTGAAATCGCCAATCCCTCAGATATGCGTGCATCTGTCTGGCCTTCTAGCGGTAATCTGCTCCCGGGTCAAAATATCTACTTTTTTCTCAACCAAAATGGAAAAATTCACTACTCTATCAACGGTAGCCCTTTCGAGATTCTGGAGAATCTTTTATCCACAGCGGGTCAAACCGAGGGACCTGAAAATGGAAGAGCCGTAGCCATCCATGGAGAAGCGGGCGGAGATATTGAAGTTCGTTATATGGGAGAAGACCTCGAAGGAAATCTGAGTGAGATTAAGCAAGCTCGATTCGGTCTCATCCAAATTACCCAGTTTTTACCCCTTGAGGTATCTGAGGTACGCAGTACCACGGTCAGTGGTGGAGACTTTACTGTGGCTCAAATCATTCCCGTGCACCGGGTCCCTCCCGACGAGGGCTGCAAAGCCTCCATTCCCGGTAATTTGGATGGGGGATTCATCATTGCCCCTTCAGGCCCTTGCCAACATTGCCCAGATGATTTTACGAGCCAGAGCACCACTGAGGGCGTATTTTGTGCGATCCCCTGTCCGGACTCTACCACGCTCCGTGATCCAGAAACACGTCAATGCGTGGCGGGTAATACGGTCGATTAGGTCTCTGACACTGACAGGAAGTCAGATGAAGCGCTTGAAGCCCAGTTTGATCCTGGCTTTATTGATTCTTAGCTTGGGGATGACCCCCAGTCAGGCGCAGTCCAGTCGTGAAGTGGCCCTCAAGCAAGGCTGGAACCTTCTGGGCTCAGACCTCTCCGGTCTAGAAACCTCCCAGTTCTCCTCGGACACTGTTAATATTATTTGGACTTATGAGGCCGGGATTTGGAAAGCTTTTTCACCTCATCAATCTCTGGACACAGCCCTCAAAGAAGCAGGGATTGCCTCTCTTGAAAGAATCGAGTCGGGTAGTGGATTTTTGCTAAATTCGAGTCAAGATAGCATTATTTCACTGACAGGCCTGGCACCCACTTCCGTACAAACGCTGGTATTTAGCTCTCCAGGGGCTAAATCCTGGCAGCTTCGTTCTCACCCCTTCACCCATGTTCAATTAGAAAAGCTCAACCTTCCTCAGGGAGCCAAAATATGGGTACTCAGAGATGAGACCTGGCATTGTTTTGATTCCTCCACTGCATCCGAGACGAGCAGCTCCCCGCATGTCTTACGCCCGGCAGAGGGATTTTTTATGGAAACACCTCAAAACACAGCGCTGAATTTGCAAAACTCTTTTGAGCCAGGACCACAAAACCCCCTGCTTGGACTTCGACTCAGCGGTTCACAGATCTTTGGAACCGATCTAACGAACTGGACCCTACAAGAGACAACAAACTCTATAGAGAATTTTCGGTCCTGGTTCTTGAAAAAGGGTTACGGAACCCTGGTTTTCAACCTCATCGATGCGGATGGATGTGTCTATTTTCAAGATCAAACTCTAGAGGCAGCAGGAATCCAATGTATACGCTCTAATACGGGGGCCTTGAATTCTCTGGTAGAAAAACTGCATGAGAGCCACCGTTTTGTTGTCGGAGACCTCTCAAGCCTCTTTTCACTGCCTGGCACAAACTTTAGCTCTGAGGCCATGGATTCCATTGCTGAAAACCTGATGACAAGTTATGCAATGGATGCCATCCTGATGACCCCAGATACGACCACACGAAACGACCCTCAAATTGTTCTCACTAACCAGGGGCTAGAACCGACCAAAACCGTCATGGTCTTTGAAAACCCCCAGGAACGAGACGAACTATTCCATCACCCTTATGCCAGAACAATGGGAGAAGATCAAACAGTAATCAGACCTTTGAGTTTTACACTCAGTCCTTTTGTCACCGACACAAACTACGAAAATCTGCTTTTGAATCGGCATCTGTTTCGCGCATTAAGAGACTCAACCTCAGGCCATTTCTTTGACCCCTGCCCACCCGGCAGAAGTTTGGATTTCTGTCAGAAATCTGAAGCAACCCTGGAAAATTTTCAACCTCTAAAACTGATGCGCGAAGTCTTCAACCTGAGTAACCACTCGCCTGACTCACGCAGTCTAGGCAATATTGTGGTCTCAGCTAACAGTGGGCCTCTACTCTCACCCATAGTTTCCAGAGCCATCAACCTGGGTTTGGAACTTCTGGAGTCGAGCGGATTTAAAACCATGATAACTACCGGTGTATTCAACCCTCTGGCCGAAGCTTATGTACTAATCCTCCAAGACAGTCCTATCCCCCCCGCAATCTCCCCTCTCCTGCAAACCTCCAGGCCCTTGCTTATTCAAACCCCCTATCAACCGAGTTTGTCATTTCCATCCACCTTGTCACAGACTCTCGGACTGCTCCAAGATCCTACGACTCTGGTTGATCCCATTGCAGAGGGTCTTCTCTTTCAGTCACAAAGTATATCTTTTCAAAAGGCCGCTTATTCTACGCAGGAAGTCTGCTGGAAGCTACCCATCGAGCACCTTGAATCCACGGCTTTCGCGCCCCTGACCACCACTATTGACGGAGGCACTCTTGCCCTGTTGGTCCAGAATAAGAATCGTTTGTGGACGGCTTGCTCCGCTTTGGACATGGACATGTTGTTCGTCATTAGACAGGTTCTGAATTTACCCGGAGGATTCCAAAAACCCGCAGATAGTCTTTTTTACAACGCTCCCAGAGGGGCCGTCCTGACCCTGGCTCCCACGCAAGACTTGACCGTAATGCCTGAATTCCATGCAGGCAATATTCTTGCAAACCGTTACCCTGCTAACAACGATTCGCAGTTAACTGTTTTAAAGAGCAAAGCCCTGACTTCTGCCTACCCAATTTTCATGGAGACAAGCGAGCTTTTGATCTTGCATCCAAATCATGCTCCCGTGGCTAAAGCAGGCTCTGACCGCCTAATTGCGCCTGATTCCATGATCCGCTTGACAGGACTTGGGCTGGATCAGGACTATGATTCGCTTTCTTTTTCCTGGACGCAAAGTCAAGGTCCAAGCCTGAGCCTTATTGACCCCGGGCAGCAATCCGTGCGTTTTCAGTCTCCCCTCAAGTCCAATTTGGATCAAAAAATAGTGCTAAGTCTTGCCGTCTCAGATGGAAAAACCTCTTCAGAAATTGATTTGATTGAACTGACCCTCGTAGCCAACCAGCCCCCAGAGATTCAGGCTTCCCCGGAACAATCTGCCCCAGGCAGTTCAAAGGTCTTGATTTCCGTCCTGGGCTCAGACCCCGATTCAGACCCACTAAGCTATGAGTGGCAACAGATCTCGGGCCCGCTTGTCACACTAAATTCTACGGAGATCGCGGCACCTGAATTCCTGGCTCCCCCCAAAACGAACACCGTTCAAACTCTCAAGTTTTTGGCCATGGCAAAAGATGGACTCAGTAGCTCCAACCCCGCCACCATCACCGTCAATATTCTGGCCAACCAATCCCCGGTAGTTTTTATAGACACACCGGTACATGCCACAGGTACGCGCCCCTTTGCTCTTCATGCAAGTTCATTTGACCCAGATCAGGAGCCATTGGAATATCTTTGGCGTCAAATCTCCGGGCCTGCCGCAGTCCTAAATACCTCGGTTCCAGCAACTCCTCAGTCTCAAGGCCCGGACACCTCAACCTCCGCCGAATTGGTCTTTGGTGTGAGAGTTTCTGACGGTCTTAGCCTTTCGAGAGAAAAGAATATTACGGTATTGTTGAAGCCCAGCCCCATACCAACCTGTATCGATTCGAGCGTGGAGATCTGTATAGAATGACGTCTTTTTTTCTCAGCCCCGCCAAAATTAAATCTCTCGTCAAGTCGAACCTGCCGCTTCGACGGGCCCGTAATTGGTGGCGCATCAAGGCAAAAATCGCAGGCATGCAGGGCTTGGAAATCGGAGGCCCTTCACCTTATTTTGAAACGGACCACCTTTGCCCTGTGTATTCCATCCTAGCATCCCTGGTTCACTGCAATATCGTCGAGTCTGACTCCCCTCGCGAAAACTCCTATTTTCTAGATGCCACCCACCTTCACAGCCTTCAAGATGAGAGCTTTGACATAGTCATGAGTTCTCATGTTCTCGAACACATCGCCAACCCCATCAAGGCCATCAAAGAATGGCAAAGGGTGCTCAGGCCTTCAGGGTTTATCCTTTTAATTTTGCCCTATCCAACCCATATTTTTGATCGCTATCGAGAAATTACTCGCTTTGAGCATCTACTTGAGGATTTTCATCTGGACACGGCAGAGACGGATCTGAGTCATCTCCCGGAGATTTTGCAAAAACATGACCTGGAGTTGGACCCTCTGGCGAAAAACGCTGAGTCATTTAAAAAGCGATCCCTGGACAATTTTCGTAACCGTTGTTTGCACCATCATGTTTTTGATTTGCCCCTGGCCCGCAAAACTCTGGAGTATTGCGGAATGCAAGTGCTGATGTCGGAAACCCTGGACCGCTATAGTTTCTTGATGCTAGCGCGGTGCTGAAGAGATCGGTTCATTCTTGGAGACCGGGCGGGCTTGTGGCCGCTCTTGATGGTCGTTCCAGGACAAAAGCATCCCATCGAATCGATCATGAAATTTGAATCGATCCGTTAGAGTCAGCTTTTCGGGACAGGCAAAAAAGTCAGAGTGGGGCTGTCTTGCATTTTGCGGGTAGAAATAACGAAAGCGATAGGCATAAAAAGACTCGTCGCGAAGTCCCATCAGGTCTTCTGCCATATAACGTTTTGGAGCATCTCCCACGGGGAGTTCAAGATCAACAAAGAGAATATTCTTCCCAGAAAACTTGCGAATTTCCTTACGCAGAAGTCGATCCTGAATACTTTTGGTTGATTTTTGCATGGCTGGAGAAGGAACCGGGGACATGGCCATAGCAGGCTCTGCTGGAGAATCCATGGTTTTGGCAGTAAAGAGGTAGACCAATAACCCCGCAAGGGCCACAGTTCCTGCCACCATTCTGAAAATAAAAGCCCTGGGAAGATGAACTCCCTCGTCATTTAAGAGGGCTTGTGGAATTGCATCGTACTCTGATTGCGAAATGGGAGGAGCTTGAAACTCTTGCAGAATATCCTCAGGGTCTGCTGATCCGTCCCTTAGGGACTCATAATAGGTCTTCAGCTCTGCGCTTTCTTCCTGCGACATCATTCTTTCCAGTTTTTGGCTTTGAGCATGATCTTTTAATGACACGAAATAGCGAATGATATCCTTCTTGACCCTAAGAGGCTCCACATCCTTGAGTTCGGGACAATCTCCCGGTTTCTTATGCGTAAACATATAGATTCCCTTCGACAGACCATCCTTGAACCTTAATTTTTTAAGACTAATTGTCATTCTCCAGGACATCCCAGCCGATATTCACAGGGTGATAAATCCCGATGAAACCGCTCTCGACTATTTAGAATGGGCAGACTTCCAGATCTCAAGCCTTGAGTCTTATCAATCCCCGGCAAACGCGGACTGTGAGCAAAAACTGGAAGAAGCCTACGATTTTGCGAATAACCCCAACCAGGCTTTTAGCCCTTATGGAGAAATGACGAGGGAATATCTAAGCAAACGCCTCATTTTTCTGGCGGCTCTGCTAAAAAAGCATAAAAAGCCACCCAAACTATCGCGCAAAGAAAAACTCCTGAAAAAACTAAAACAGGACAATCCCCATGTTCTCCTTCTGGCCAGACTGCAATTGCAGTCCACGGAAAAGAAGATGACCACCGTTGCCACTCTGGAGAAATCTGACGCCAACCTGGCCCTCCTGACGCATCTGTTTCGCAATCAAAAAGAGATGCCCGTACGCCTGGCTTGCATAGAAAAGGTCAAAAACTGGGACCCCAAGCGATTTCAAGTCCTCTACGCCGAACTCCTCGAATCCGAAGACGAAGAAGCCAAAGCCTATCTAAGGCTGCTAACGGCTTAGAATCAAGTGGTTAAGAGTTCAAGGACACAAGAATTCAAGAATTAAGAAGAAGATTTCTCATGAGCTTTTGGATGGATCCCCTGGTCAAGACAGAGAAAGTCGCTGCCGCGTCATCCTACGGCTTGACCGGGGGATCCATCTTCTCTTCTATCCACCTTCTCAGCGACCTCTGATTCCTATGACTCCTCTGCTCCCTTTGATTCCTGATTGAAGGTTTTTATGCTACCCTTAATCATCCATAAAAATTGAACATGTTTACTGGCGACTTACTCATAACGGGATCTAGCGGGCTGATTGGCTCTGAGATGGTGTCCTACTTCGCTCCTCAATTCGAGAGAATTATTGGGATCGATAATAATATGCGCCAGGAATTCTTTGGTGCTGAGGGAAACACCTTGCCGGTACTTGAGAAACTACGCCAGGACATTCCTAACTTTAAAGCTCTGAACCTGGACATCCGTGATCGCGATGCAGTGAACGAGGTTTTTCAATCCAATCGGCTTGGTGGTGTCATTCACTGTGCGGCCCAACCCTCGCATGATCTGGCCGCCAGCATCCCCATCACTGATTTTGAGGTCAATGCGCTGGGAACTCTAAACCTTCTCGAAGGTCTTCGCGTTCACAATCCCCAGGCCGTCTTTGTTTTTCTGAGCACCAATAAAGTCTATGGCGACCGTCCAAACCAATGTCAACTCACCGAGACCGAAACTCGCTACGAATATGCTAATCCAGAGGACATCCACGGAATTTCCGAAACCATGTCTCTTGATCAATGTGTTCATTCTCTTTTTGGGGTATCCAAGGTTTCAGCGGACCTGATGGTCCAAGAATACGGACGAAATTTTGGGCTGAATACCGTCTGCCTACGGGGAGGCTGTCTTACGGGCCCCAATCACCGCGGTACCATGTTGCATGGATTTCTGAGCTATTTGGTACGAGCCAATATAATGAGACAGCCCTATACTATTTTTGGCTACAAGGGCAAACAAGTGCGTGACAATATCCATAGCTTGGACGTCGCTCGCTGCGTTGAGGCCATTCTAAATAAACCTCACCCCGGTGAAGTCTTCAATCTTGGGGGAGGGCGCGACAATTCCTGTTCCATCATCGAAGCCATGACAGCCATTGAAAATATTACCGGTATCCCCTTTGACAAATCCTATCGCGATAAACCAAGAACGGGCGACCATATCTGCTACTATACTGACCTTAGAAAGCTAAAGCGCTTCTATCCAAAATGGGATATCACCTGCTCGCTCGACCAGATTCTGCAAGAAATCTACCAGGCCTGGAAGACTGAAACCTAGAATGCTCCAAACCAGCGTAAATCCGTCCCAAGTCCTCACTCAGGCTGAGGCATTCTTGCAAAAAGGCCAGGACTCTGAAGCCAAAATACTCTATGAACAACTGCTTCAACTGCCCGATTTTGCTCCTGTAGGCTATTTCAGACTGGGGGAAATCCTAAACCGCTATCATGCCGTGGAAGAGAGTCATAAAGCCCATCGCAAATCCTTCGAGATCTACCCCGAACTTCTCAAGAAAATCGTACCCAAAGATTTCAAGCACTACTCCTATGTCTATAGCGCTCCAGACAATATCTCAACACCTGACTGTCCGCTTTGCTCCACAAAGGGCACGCCTCACTCCTGCTATAACACAGCGACTTACCTGGACTTTACCCCTGGATTTGACCCCGTCAGGCTTTGGCTGCACTGTAAGCCCTGTCATCATATTTTCGCCTCTTCAAGGCCGAGAAAGATCGGCGAGATTCTTGAGGCTACTCCTATGGGGACCATCACCAATCCAGATCCCAGTCCCCTGGTTTCGCTTGGCAAAACACTAAAAGCCATCAAGGCACTGGCCCCGGGACCACGCTTACTGGAGGTCGGGGCGGGAGCCGGAGAACTGACCGCTGTAGCCCAAGAACTGGGGTTTGAGGTTAGCGCCCTTGAGATCCGACCTGACTTGGCCCAACTTATATCCGGGCTCTTTGAGGTCGAGGTCCATTCCCTGGACTTTCTTGATTTTGAGAGTCAGGCGCAATTTGACATCATCTGTATGGGGGATGTTCTAGAGCATTTCCTTGATCCCGTCGCGGCGATTGAAAAAGCCAATAAGCTCCTGAGTGCAGAGGGAATCCTATGGATTTCGACCCCAAATTTTGAGAGTGCTTACTGTAGAATCCTTAAGGACCGCGATCCCATGTGGAAAGTTTGTGAACACCTGAATTTCTTCTCAAGACGTAGCCTGGGTCAGGTTTTAACTCAATTTGGTTTTGAAATTCTAGACTATAGCCTCTCTACGAATTACCGAGGCTCCATGGAGCTAACGTCCAGGAAATCAAAGATTTAGAGCCTTTCAGGTTCTGGCCAAAATAGGCTTAAGCAAAATTTCATGCTGACGCATCCACTCGAAGATATCTCTGACAACAATCGTCTCGTTTTTCTGCGGCTTCCAACCAAATCGCTTACTGGCCCTGGCACTGTCCATCAGTAAAATTCTAAGATCATTACTATGGGTTGATTCTTTGCCGGGAATCGTAAGATGCTTGCCAGTGACATCCGCACAAACTCGGCTAAGTTCGCAAAGTGAGACGGAGAATGATCGACCCCCACTCCCGATATAGACATCTCCCCTCTCGTCAGCCAAATGTTTGAGCTGCAGGGTTACCAGTTCGCAAACATCATCAATATGCAAAAAATCGCGGACCTGTTTTCCTTCTCCTCCATATCCGGTATAGGAAAGCGAACCTCCAAAAACATGACGCGCTACCCAAAATGAAAAAATCCCCTGGTCTGCCCGACCCATCTGCCACGGTCCGGCGATCACACCAAAACGAGTGATCAAAGAGGGTAGATCATAAGTCTTGGCATATTCCTGGATCAGATACTCTGAACAGAGCTTGGTGGTGCCATAGAGCGAACGAATTCCATCCGTGGGAAACCCAAGCGTTATACCCTCTGGACTGCGTAGATCCTTCTCAGCCTGCGAAACCTCTGCCCATTCAAAGCGGGTTTCACCTTCAATCCAGGGAATGAGCCCCAGACGCTCGATGGGGTAAATCCTTGAACTGGAGAAAAAATAAATACCCGCTTTGCGCTCGCGCGCCCACTCCAGACAATTCAACGTGCCAGTGAGATTCGTTTCAATCAAATAACGCGGGCTCTGATTGAGCCCCGCTTGCACTGAGGGTTCCGCCGAGCAGT